>JBEKCP010000349.1:0-6671 GCA_050014815.1 Thermoguttaceae bacterium
AACGGCAAACTCCCCGTCTCCTTGTCTCCCCCTCTCCCTGTCTCCCCCTCTTCCCAATCCCCAATCCCTCCCGCTCGGCCGGGCGCCGTGCCCAACGTGGTCGTGGCCGTGCCCGCGGCCAACCGGCTTCAAGGCCCGTTGGACGGACTTCCGATCGTGATCTTGCAGAGCTGCGTTTCGCTGGAGGAGCCGCTCTTGTGGCGGATCGACGAGTTGGGCGGCGTGGCGGTGATCGGCAGCATGACGCCGATCCACAGCGCGTCGGGCAGCGCGCTGGTGAACGCGGCCGCCAGCGCCGTGCTCTACCAGGGCGACACGCTGGGGGAGGCGCTGCGGGACGCGCAGAATTACCTCTTGTGCCTCGAGGATCTCAAGGGCCGCCGCGGCCACAAGGAGCAGGCCAAGGGGCGGCGCGTGGCGGTGAGCTTCCGGCTGTGGGGCGATCCGGAGATGCGGTTCTTTCCGGGGCGCTTTGACCGCCCCATCGAGCCCCCTATTGCCCTCCAGTGGACCGCGCCGGACGCGCTCTCGATCCGCGTGCCGGCCCGCCGGCTCCCCGAGGCCCGCAGCAGCAAGTATTTTGCGCGGATGTTTCCCGGCAGCCAGGCGGCGGGAATGGTCAAGGGGGTCGAAGGGGATCCGGACCGCCGGCTGACGCCCGTTTACTACTTCCGCACCTCGCTGGGCCAGGACTGGCCGTTCGGGCCCGGCGCGGTGGAACCCCTCGGCGTGGAAGCCAACCGCGCCAGCGTGCGGATCGACCCGGTCGGGCGGCTGCTCTACCTGGTCTATTATCCCGAGGTGGAGCGGGCCGGCGAGTCGATCGCCGTGCGGCTGGACCGGCCGCGCCCGCCCGGCCCCGCGGGGAGGACCGTGCCGTGACCGCTCGAGGCGCCACTCCCCAGGTCGTTCTCGTCCTGCTGATCGTCGGGGCCTGTTGCGTGGCCGTCCGCAGGAACTACCGCGAGAAAGCGCCGCCTCCGGCCGGAGACAGCAGTTGGCGGCTGACCTGCACGACCAGCTTCCACGCGCGGAAGGCCGACGCGAAAGTGTATGTCGCCTATCCCGAGGATACGCGTCACAGCCGGGTCTTCGAGCACGAGGTTTCCGGTACGGGCCTGATTACGGAGCCGCAACGGGCCGCCAAGGCGGTCCGCAGGAAGGACATCCTCCTCCGCGCGCCGAAGCCGGGACAATACGATCTCCGGGTCTGGTTCGACATCCACCTGAGCAAGCGAGGCTGGGACAAAGCACTGGTCGAGGCGCCGCTCACGGCTGAAACCCGGGCAAAATGCCTGGGTGATGAGAAGGGCATCCAGCTCAAGCACGCGATCATCAGCGAGACGATCGAGCGGCTCCGCGCGGGAGAGCCGAGCCACGAGGACATCGTCGATCAGTTGTTCCAATACTGCGTGGCCGACATCATGCCCGGCGACCAGAACGCCCCGCAAGACGCCGTGGGGGCATTGACCAAGGGCACCGCCACTCCCCTGGGACAGGCGAGGGCCTTCGTGGCCTTGTGCCGGGCGAGCAAGGTCCCCGCCCGACTGGTCACAGGCTTTGAGATGGAAGCGGGCACCGACGTGCGACCCCACGTCTGGGTCGAGGTCCTGATCGGCCAACGGTGGCTCGCCTACGATGTCGAGAACGGATTCGCCCGGGGGGTCCCTCCTCGTTTCGTGCCGGTGCGGCGCGGCCCCGGCGAGATCGTTCACGTTCCCGATGCGTCCGACGTGGCGACGAAGTACTCGGTGGTGCGGATGCCGTTGCCGCCCGCCCCTCCCCCCGGCTTCTTGAGCGTGTTGGACCTGGAACAGCTTCCCTTCAAGCTCCACGAGCCCATGAAGCTGCTCCTGCTGGTGCCGCTGGGAGCGCTGGTGACCGCCTTCTTCCGCACGATCGTCGGCGTCCGGACCTTCGGCACGTTCACCCCCACGCTCCTGGCGCTGGCCTTCGTCTTCAACAAATGGCAGTGGGGCCTTCCCGTGGTCGCCGCCGCGATCGTGCTCGGGCTGGCCAGCCGTCGGTTCCTGGACGGCCTCAAGCTGCTCCTGGTGCCGCGGCTGGGCATCATCCTCACGCTCGTGGTCCTGCTGATGGTCTTCAGCGTTTCCGTGATGCACCATTTCCAGCTCGCGCCGGCCGGCGAGACCGTCCTGCTGCCCATGGTGATCCTGACCATGCTCGTCGAGCGGTTCTTCATCACCACGGAGGAGGACAGCCTCCGTTTTGCCCTCCAGCTCCTGCTGGCGACGGCGGCCCTGGCGCTCTTGGTTTACTGGCTCCTGCACTCGAAGACCGTCGGACGGGTACTGCTCGTTTACCCGGAACTCCACTGTTTTACCATCGCCTTGCTCGTGCTGATCGGCCGGTATACGGGCTACCGATGGACGGAGCTCCTGCGGTTCCGCGACGCCGCGGGACCCCCGGAGGCGTAGACCAAAATCGAAATCCGAATATCGAAATCCGAAATCCGAAACAAATCCGAAACTCGAATGTCCAAAGCTGCGAAATCTCGTGGTTTCTGTCATTGGAGTTTCGGTGATTTGGATTTGTTTCGTATTTCGATATTCGTATTTCGATATTCGGATTCCAGTTCGCGTTTTGCCCAAACGTTAGCCCCGCACCCTGCATGACCTTGAAACTTCCACGGCGCTTCTGGGTCTGGCCGAGCGAGCTCCGCCGCGAGGGCGTGCTGGGCATCAACCGCCGCAACGGCGAATTCGTGCTGCCCGCCAACCCCCGGCGCTACTACCCCCGCGTGGACCAGAAGCACCTGACCAAGCTGATCTGCCATCGAGGCGAGATCCCCGTCCCCGAGACCTACGCCGTCATCCGCCGCAACGGCGACGCGCCCAAGTTCCTGGACCTGATCGGCCGGCGCGAGCAGTTCGTCATCAAGCCGGGGGCGGGCAGCGGCGGCCGCGGCATCCTGGTCGTCGACCACCATGACGGCTCGGTCTTCGTCACGCCGGGGGGCGATCGCCATACCCTGGCCGACGTCGCCTATCACCTGGCGACCGTGCTGTCGGGCCTCTACTCGCTGGGCGGGCAACCGGACTGCGCGATCATCGAGCAGCGGATCCAGCGGCACCCGGTCTTCGAGAAAGTGGCCGTGGACGGCACGCCCGACATCCGCGTCGTCCTCTACCGCTGCGTGCCCGTCATGGCCATGGTCCGCCTTCCGACCAAGGAGTCTCGCGGCCGGGCGAACCTCCACCAGGGCGCAGCGGCCGCCGGCATCCACCTGGTCACCGGGCGGACCTTCGGCGGCGTGTGCAAGGACCGCGCGATCACCACGCACCCCGACACCCACCAGTCGATTGAAGGCCTGGAAATCCCCGGCTGGAACGACCTCCTGGCGGCCGCCATGAAGCTGGCCGACGCCGTGGAGCTGGGCTACCTGGGCGCCGACTTCGTGCTCGACGCCGAGCGCGGACCCGTCCTGCTGGAGGGAAACGCCAGGCCGGGGTTGAACATCCAGGTGGCCAATCGCCACGGCCTCTTGCCGCGACTCCGCTTCCTCGACGAACAGCCCTCCTACAGGCTGCAAGCCCGGCACCGCCGCGAGCTGATGATCGAGTTGAGCGAACTATAGACCGTTTTCGATTTTGGATTTGAGATTTGCGATTGCCGCTCGCGGCTTCGCAACATGCTTTCTCCAAGGAACCACGCATGAAGAACGAATCCTTCAGCCGTCGTCGTTTTCTCCGGACCGCAACTGCCGGCGTCGTTGCCGCGGGGTTATCCGCTCGCGCGACCGCGTGGGCCCAGCAGCCGCCCGCGAAGCCCGCCGGACTGGTCCGTCTGGGCGGGCCTGTCTTCCACGCCCCGAAAGACCCCGAAGAACTCGCCCTCGCACACCGGAAACTCGGCTACCGCGCGGCCTACTGCCCCGGCATCCCGTTGGACGACCACGATCGGATCCGCGACGTTTCACGGGCTTTTGCCAAGCACGACGTGGTCCTGGCGGAGGTCGGGCGGTGGTGCAACCTCATGGACCTCGATCCGGCCCGGCGGGCGGCCAACCTCCGCAACGTCACCGAGGGCCTGGCACTGGCCGAGGAGGTCGGGGCCCGCTGCTGCGTCGATATCGCCGGCTCCTTCAATCCCAAGGTCTGGTACGGCCCGCACCCCAAGAACCTCTCGAAGGACTTCTTCGACGCGGCGGTCGAGAACGCGCGGAAGATCATCGACGCCGTCCGGCCGAAGCGGGCGAAACTCAGCTATGAAATGATGGGCTGGGCCCTGCCCGACACCCCCGACGCCTACCTGGCCATGCTCCGCGCGATCGACCGCCCGGCCATGGCCGTACACCTCGATGCGTGCAACGTCGTGAACTGCCCGGCGCGATTCTACGACACCACCGCCGTAGTGAATGAATGCTTCGACAAGCTGGGGCAGTGGATCGTCAGTTGTCACGCCAAGGACCTGGCGTGGTCCACCCCTGTGGAAATGAACGTACACATCGTCGAGGTCATTCCCGGCGCCGGCATATTGGATTACGCCACCTATCTGAAGCGAGTGGCGGCCTTGCCCGGCGAAGTGCCGTTGATGCTGGAACATCTCAAGACCGCCGAGGAATACGACCAGGGGCGCAAGTACATCATGGAGACGGGCGTCAAGGCGGGCGTGCGTTTCGAGTAAAGAGACCCAGGCCGCTGGCCTGGGCTGGGAGAACCACTGGGCCTTCGGCCCGGGTCCCGCGGTGGCGCAGTCGGCCGGGAAGACCGCTTCCACCTCGACCTCCACTTGCCCCAACGAAAATGGTACAATTAGGGTATGAGTGGCTTTGGTACGGGATTGACGCCGCTGACGGGCGCGGGCGAGTGCCTGCCGAGGAATAGGGAGTGGTCTGGTGAAAGGTGGGGTGGCGAGTGGCCGGTGATATCTCTCCAGAAAACGAGCAGTTCATCCAGCGCGAGTTGGCATCGGGCATCTACCACAGCCGCGGCGCGTTATTGGACGACGCGGTGGGGCTGCTGAAGCGTCGCCGTGATCTCCAACGCGAGATCCAGGCCGGCATGGATTCCGGCGCCGGGATTCCCGCCAGCGAGGTCTTCGCGAGGCTTGAAGAGAAGGCCCGCCAACTTGCCACTGGCGGCCCTCTATGAACGAGCCGTTCTTCTCGCCGCTGGCCGTGGCTGACCTTGAGGGCACTGATTTACGCCTCTCTTGTGCTCGTTCTCGCCCTCTCCCTGAATATCAGTGTCCCTTTTCATGCTCATTGACCGGCTAACCCCAAGTTTGCCCACGCCGCCGTCGCCACGCCCAGCCGAGTAAGCCGAAGAGCCCGACGCTCAACAGCACAATGCTGGAGGGCTCGGGGACAACGAGGACAAAGCCGTGGTCCTGATCGCCCCCGACGACATAGACCCCTACGATAGTCTGACCAGATATGCCATACGCAACCGTGCCACTTACTCCCAACGGATCGTCGAGCGTCGTGTAGCTCGAACCATCGAACAGAAATCCGTGCTGCTTATTCGATGAGTCTGTGTACTCTCCAACAATATTTCCGCCGGATACGCCCAGCGCCTCGGTGCCCTGGCCGGAGCCCTGTCCTGCCAACGGATCGTCCAGCATGGTGTAGTTCGAATTGTTGTAAAGGAAACCGCGAGGCGTCCACGACGATCCTCCATAACACCATCCAACGCTATTGTTGCCGTCTATGCCACACGCCGAGATGCCCCGTTGGGTGGCCGGATTGGCGGGCAACGCCGTGAAGGAGCCGTTGTAGACGAAAGCGCGAGCACCGGACCATCCAACGATATTGTTGCCCGAAATCCCCTGGAGGTAAGTGCCGTTCGGGCTCAACGGATCGTCGAGCGTCGTGTACTGCCCGTTCGCAATATTGTATGTGAACCCGTGCGGATTAATCGACGAGTCGTAATAGTAGCCAACAATAGTGTTGCCGGCTATGCCCTGGACATGCGTTCCCCAGGCGTCCAGCGGATCAACGATCGTGGTCCAAGCAGAGCCATTGTGAAGAAAACCGCGGGCATGGCCAGCATAGGAGTAGCTGCCAACGATATTACTACCGTCAATACCCGTGACCCAGGTGCCATACACATCCGCCAACGGATCGTCCAGCGTCGTGTACGTCAACGCGTTTGCATGGTGGGCGCACTCGCCCATCCCAATCAAGAACGCCAGCACGATTACCCGCTTCGTCATTTGCTTCAGGGCTACGTACCTCCAAACACAGGCGCGACCCAACTCTGTCTCATTTCAACGGATTTGGGCGGTGAAAACCGGACAGGTCCGATAAAGTGAAGATGGGACATTTCAGTCACTGCCTATTTTTCCAATATCGGACCTGTTCCGTTTTCTACCCCTGCATTTGGGCGCGCCCCCGACAGTCAGCCGATAGAAAACCCCTCCCTAGATGACTCGTCCCACAAGCGCAAAATAACAAATCTTGTCGAGTCTGTCAAGCGTTTGGGTGGGGACTCGCCTCGGATGGGCGGGCTGGCATTGTAGGTTATGCTTCAGCATAACGCCGGCTGCCTGTTACACTAAAGCATAACCTGTGGCTACCCCTGCACAGCCGTGGCCAGGCGTCCGCGGGCCTCTTCGGCCCAGGGGCTGTCCGGGGCCATGGCGAGGAAGGTTCGCCAGTGGGCCTGGGCCTGACCAGCGCGGCCCATCTCGTCGAGCGTGCGGGCAAG
>JBEKCP010000350.1:0-6619 GCA_050014815.1 Thermoguttaceae bacterium
GTTTCATCCCAACCAGGCGCTCGAACAGGGGTTCGAGATCGGCAACGTCGGCCTGGCCCTGAAGCGATACCTCGTGAAAGGCGACCGCTGGAACCTCACGGGCGGCCTGGGGCTGCAACTGCCCACCGCGCCCGCTACCAACCTGACCTACGACGCTACGCTTCACTCGACCTGGAATGATCTGGCCGTGGACCTGCACGAAGTACTTAACGTCAGACAGAGCAACCAGACGGTGTGGTTGAATCCATTCCTGGGCGTGAGCTACGACGGGCACAATCGCCTGTTCGCGCAGGGCATGGTCCAGCTCTGCGTGCCGTTGAGCGAATCGACCGCTTCGCTGTCCACGTCCGTGAATGGGACGATCAAGCTGTTCGGCAGTACGCTCTTTGACCTTAACCAGTACCAGTCCACAAGCATCGCGATGGCATTCGAGACCCTCTTCCGCGCAAACGTGGACTTGGGTTGCTGGCTGTATCAGAATCCGGGCGGCAGAGTCAGCTCCCTCGCCGCGATTCTTGAAATCGACGACACGAACGCCATCGGGAACATTTTCTCCGCAAACGTCGTCAACCTCGGTCCGCAACTGGTCATGAACGTCGGCAACACGGAATTCGACACCGGCATGCTGATTCCCGTGACGGCCGACCAGGCGTACAAGTGGGAATACGTGTTCCGGGTGAATCGCAGGTTCTGAGCCGCGTCACCCGACCGCATAGACCTGCAAGACTTCCCGCTTCCCCTTTACGGACAATGCCCGCGGCTCGCTTGCGGCCAGCGTGCGCTCCGGCCCGCCCTCGGGCAGGGCCTCGAAGGTGGCGCGGCTGATGAGCACCTCGACGTGGAGCTCCTTCGTGGCCGACTCGATCCGCGCGGCGGTGTTGACCGTGTCGCCGACGGCCGTGTAATCGAGCCGGTGGGGGCTGCCGACGGTGCCGACCACGGCGCGGCCCGTGTGAACGCCGATGCCGATCCGGAAGTCCTCGGCGCCGAGATCCTTCCAGCGGTCGCGGAACTGGTGAACGCGGCCGACGACCTCGACGGCCGCCCGCACGGCGCTGGCGGCGTGGTCGTCCTGGCGCGCGGGCGCGCCGAACACCGCCATGAAGGCGTCGCCGACGTACTGCATGAGGGTGCCGCCTTCCGCCTCGATAGCCGGCACCGCGGCGGAGAAGAAGGCGTTGAGCAGACGCACCACCTCCTGCGGCGAGTGGTGCTCGGCAAAGGGGGTGAAATTGCGGATGTCGCAGAACATGACGGTAATGTCGCGTTGTTCGCCGCGGAGGTCGAGCTTGGCGGGGTCGGCGTTCAAGGCCCGCGCCACCGCCTCCGACTTGACCATGCCCATCATGCGGCGGATCCACCGCCACCGCAGGGCGAAGATCGTGGCATAGAGCACGGTGCCGAGCATCAGCATCGCGATACTCTCGACCTGCCAGCCGTGGAGACAGAACGCGGCGACCACCCAAGTCCGCCAGGCGAGGTGATGCGCCACGGCCACCAGCGCCCCGGTTTCCAGGGTGCAGCGGACCAGGATCGCCCCCATCGCCGCGCCCACCACGACGAGCCACGGCAGCGTCGAGAGCCACCACGGCGTGGTGATGAACGCGCGGTCCAGCAACGTGGCGACCACGTTGGCGTTCACCTCGACCCCCGGCATCATCTCTGCCGGCCGCGAGGCGCCCAGCAACAAGAGCCGCGGGATCGTCTGGTTGCTGTAGGGCGTGGGATAAGAGTCTTTCAGGTCCGCCACCGTACTCCCAACGAGCACGATCGCGCCCCGGTAGGACAAGGGCTCGTCCGCCGGGTCATGGGCGCCGCGGGCATCGGCCAGCACGCGATGAAAAGGCACCCTGCGGATACTGCCCGGGGGACCGACGTAGTTGATTCGCAAGCAACCGTCGGCATCCAGGGGAATCGGCTTGCCGTCGAGTTCGAGCTGGGGCTTATCGAGCCACTCCTCCGGCAGTCCGCCGGCCTTCATCAGCAAGGCGAGGTGCATGCTGGGGATGCCGCCTCCGCGATCATCCCACATCCGCAATTCTTGCCGCCGCACACTGGAGTCGGTATCGATCGAGAGATCGACGAAACCCAGGTCGGCCCGGGGATATTCGGAAGGAGCCCGCCATTCGAACAAGGGGCGCAGGGGCTCGCGGCCGGCCCGGAGCCATTGGGGCAGGACGACGTTGCCTGCCCGGCCCACGGCCTGGCCCATCAATTCCGCGTTGCCGGGCCCGTCCGGAGGCAGCAGGTACTTCATCGTCTTGCGGCCGGGGGTCAGGACGAAGTCGACCCCGATGGCGGCCGCCCCCTGGTCGTGCAGATAGTCGACCACCTGGGCCAGCTCGGGGCTCAAGAACAAGAACGGCTTGTCGATCTCGCCGAGCGACTGCTCGTCCATCGCGACGATGATCACGTTGGCCGTGCTGGGCCGCGGGCCGCGGATCACGAAAGACCCGTCCAGGGCCCAGTTCTCCAGGGCACGAATGAGCGAGGTGCCGTTGAGACACCAGCAGATCAGGGCCCACGCAATCCCGATGGCCGCGCCGCGCCACGTCGCCGAGCGGACTCGTCGAAGGCCGCCAAGCTTGATCTTCATGGGCTTCCGTTGTGCCCTTTCTTTTCCAGCTCGGCGGCCTTGAGATTCGCTGCGAAGGCGTCTTCGCTGCGGCCGGCCAGAACGTAGAGCCGGCTCAACTCCCGGTAGACCCCCGCGTCGGGCGCCAGCCTGGCCAATTGCTCATCGGCGGCAATAGCCTCGGGGATGAACCCATTCTGCTTATACCAGATGGCGGCCATGGCGAGGTAGGGCGGCTCGGGCCTGGCCAACAGTTTCTCCAGGCCCGCCGCGGTCTCCCGCTGCGGGCCGCTGGCCGTGCGGAACACGCCCCCGCACAGCGTCACCACCTTGCCGTCGTCCAAAGTCGTGGTGACTCGCCAGGAATACATTTCGTCGGGCCGAAGCGGAGTCTCGCCCGAGTACTCCAACCTTGTGGCCTCGGTGACGGCGGACCAAATCCGGTTCTCCAGGAAGTACAGGCTCACGGTGTATTTCGCCGCCTTGCTCCTGGCGGGCCAGGCGAACACGGGCTTGGCGGCCAGCACCGTGGAATCCAGGATCGGGCGGAGTTCACCGCGTCCGGCGCCGGCCGAGGAGACATCGCCCTGGCCGCCATCCCCGCTGCGGGCGACGACCGCGCTGAATTGTCGCCGGAAGTCGTTGCGGCACTGGTCCACCACGGCCCGGCTCGGCTCGGCCACCTTGAGTTGCTTGATGCCCGTCCGCGGCTGGCAGCCGCCCAGCGCAACCTTGAACGTGCCCGGCGCCGCGATCTGCTCGATGTGGCCGTCGCTCCAGAAGAGCAACGTGACTTGGGCGTCCGGCGACACCAGAAGTTGCTGATCGGCATAGATGGTCGAGTGCGAGGCGAGGAGCCGTTCGGCCGGCCCGCCGTCGGCAGACGCAAGGCCGCGGATCATGGTCTTTCCCTTGACGACCAATGCGAGTGCGGCCGGCGACAAGTCCGCATCCGCCAGGCCCGCCCCCGCCAGCAGCGGCGAAACCGTCAACAACAGCACAAGTGCCACTCGTTTCATGGAAGCCTCCAATGGAAACTGACAACGAGAGACATTTTACCAGGCCATCCTCCCGTTTGGAAGAACGGGGCTCTCGCTGTTTATCGCGTTTTACTTCGTCGCCAGCACTTGCTTGTGCCACTCGTCGGCAAGCTTCTTCTCGTCCCAACCGTAGATCCGTTCAATTTCCTTTACTGCGTCCTTCTCCTCTCGCAGGGCGAGGACCAGGTCGGCGAACCTGGCGGGTTGTTTGGCCAGCAGGCCGGCCAGGGTCCATGCCTCGGCGTAGTGCGGCAGGACCATGTTGGTCGTGTCCATGCCCAGCAGTTCCCGGACGCCGGAGACCTTCCTCGCCGCGATGCGCTGCTGCACCAGATGGAGCCACGCCCCGGGATCGTTGCCGAGGTCGCGGTCGATGTTGCCGTAGCTGTTGCCGAAGAGCATGACCCGCGGCGAGCCCGCCAGGAACGTCTCCAGCCCGTTGGCGAAGCCGGTCGCCAGCGGCTCGTTGTGTTGCGACTCGGCCAGTTGCGTGAACGTCATGTAGCCCATGTCGGTGGCCAGCATGCGGTGCACCCAGTCGGTCGGCTGGTCTTCCAGGCAGAGGACCGAGAAATTCGGCGTGACGTACCCGACGCCCTTCAACAGGGCCTTTTTCAAGTCGTCCGTGCCGCCGGGCGCGTTCACATTCTTGAACGGATCTCCCACGATCTCGAACATGCCCTTTATCCACCGCTGGTACTCGTAGCGGCGTTGGACGAGGACGATATGGGCCGACCGCTTGTCCAGGCCCGACCGGATCGGCTCCTTGCACCTGGTTTCGAGGAACCGTTCGAGTTTCTTGACGCTGGGCAGGAAGACGGCCAGGTCGTCGCGGGCCGCCCAGAGCGTGGTGTGCCGGGTTTCGGCCGCGTGCAAATCGGCGCCGCTTGCGCGGTTGATCTGCTTGATCTGCTCGAGGACGCGGTCGCGCTGGGCGTCGGTGGACCGCAGCCCCTGGCCGGGCACGACCGGCGCGGCCGGCTCCGCCTCCTCACCCTTCACGCTCTTCTCACCCTTCTTACCCTTGTCGCCCTTGTCACGCGACTCGGATGCGTCCTTGATCGCACCCATGTGCTCGGCTGTGAAGCCCAACCGTTGCAGTTGATTCTGGACGGCCGGCGTGACTTCGAAACTTACGCCCAGCTCCGTCGCCTTATCGACGATCTTCTCCTGCGGCACGCGCTGGTAACGCATCCGCGCGATGTCCCGCATCGTCAACGGCCGTTCTGCACAACGCGCCGCGCCGGCCGACAGCATCAACGCGATCGCCAGCCCGGCCCGAACAACATTATTGCGGTGCAGGCACATGCCACGTCTCCTTGGGTTTGACTGCCAATCCGCGGGCGGTCCCGCGAAGAGCACCCCCATTGTAGGCGGATCGCTTTGGAAAGAGAATGGGGCCCACGCCGCCGACCCCGGCGAGGGGGCAATTGACAACGCCCGAAGCCGGAACGAAACTAGAGCTTTGTCAGTCGTCGCGTCACGGTTGCGGGGCCCGGTGGCTGCGGCAAAGGCAAGGATCCCGTGGATCGGAATTGGAAAGGCACGTGCATGCGCAACTTTCGACTGTTTGCGGCGCTGGCCGGTCTCCTGGCCTTCGCTTCATTGGCAACGGCCGCGCCGCCTGCGGACAATCCGGTGGCGACTTTCTACAGCGGGCCGACGGGCTACCCGGCCTGGACCGACGAAATTGCCTGGGCACGCACGATCGACATGAGCCGGTATGCGAAGGGGCGAACGAACTTCGAGAAGTTCGAGAGTGCCCGGGACGAGTTGGCCGCGCAGGGCGGGGGCGTGCTCTACTATCCGGCCGGCACGTACGACTTCAGCGAAGGTCCTTTCGACGGCCCCGGCGGCCGCGGGCTGATGCTCCGCCGCGGCGTAGTGATCCGCGGCGAGACCCCGGCGGGCAAGCCGCTGGCGACCAAGGACGGCAGGCTGGCGCTGGCGACCCGGTTCGTTTTCGGCTTCCAGGAGAAAGGCGGCGGCAAGGTGCCTCGCGATTGGAACCTCGTCGGCCTGATGCCCGAGTCCGGCCAAGGCATCGCCAAGGTCCACGACGTGGGGATCGCCTGGGTACACTTGGTCGGCGCGACCATCTACTTCGGTCCGGAGCTGAAATGGGGCGAGACCTGGAAGACCGGCAAGAGCTGGAAGAGCGCCTACGCGAAGCCGGCCTGGACCGGCCGCAAGCCCGACGGCACCCATCCCCTGGACCCCTTCATGGGCGCGCCGAGCGTCGATCAGGGCGGGGATTATGTGGGGGCCGGCCGCGGCCGGCTGGTCTTCGGCTGCGTGCTCGAACGCTCGGCGGCGCTCAACGATTTCGACACCTGCGGGCGGGCCGAGTCGCCCGAGGGCTTCGGCCCGGACGGCTTCCACATGGCCAAGTTCGCCGCGCGGATCGCCGTTTACGGCAGCCGCGTGCTGGTGGCCAACAACGCCCTGCCGGCCTCCGAGGGCAACTTCATCTACGAGCAGACGACCGTTCGCACGATTGCGGGCAAAGGCAACAACTTCCGCATCGGCGAAGTCCGCCGCAGCCCCGTCATGTGGGACTACAACCGCACCATGGGAATCGACGTCAACAAGGACTTGTTGGGCATGGCCCAGAAGGCGATTCTCGCGGCCCAGCGCGGCGGGTACTTCGAGGAGGGCGTCGCCGTCGTGGACAACTGGGTCTTCAACCACGGCCACAAAGGCTTCAACCTCGGCGGCCGGTGGCTCGTCGTCCGCGGCAACCGCAACGAGCGGCTGTTCCTCAAGGGGGGCAAGGCCGTGCTCGGCGTGCCCGAAGGCTGGCGGCTCACCCTCGACGGCTTCATCGAGGCCAACGCCGGCGGAGGCGGCATGATTTCCGACAACCTCGCCCGCGCCTTCGACATGGCCGGCACCCACCTCTGGATCGACGGCAACAGCTACAACAACACCGGCTCCGATCCGGGCAACGACGGCGAAGGGATCGTCTGCCAGGCCCACGGCGGCACGCACGTCAACGGCTGGG
>JBEKCP010000351.1:0-6611 GCA_050014815.1 Thermoguttaceae bacterium
GGTCTGTGACCAGCGAGACCAGCGGCTCGCCGGCCGTGTATACCTTCAGCGTGGCCGAAACCGATTGTTTCCAGCGCTTGCGGGCTTCGGGCCAGCGGTCTGCCGGCAGATCGCCGCCGTTGAGGCCGATCAGCTTGTCCTCGTCGACATAGGCGCACTGGACGTCGGCGACAACCTGGTGGTCCCCGGCCTTCAGGGTGCCCGGGCAAGTGCCCGACCAGTTCTCGCCGAATGTGTGGTTATCCCGGACCTCGATCGGCTTGCCGTCCAGCGAGACCCGCTCGACCTGCCAGAGGAGTTCCACGCCGAGGCAGTCCTGGTTGTGTGTGTTCCACGCGCTGCCGTATACGATGGTGATTGGAAGACCGTCCTTGCCTTCGCGCCACCGGGGCAGCCGGATGACCGGCTTGGGGCCGCAGAGAGCGTCGCACAGGTCGAGCAAGACGGGCGGGGAGATCATGCCGCCTTTCGTGGCCGCGCCCAGGAACTGATTCGGCCAGTTCAGCGGCTGGTCCCAGCCTTGCGGCCGCGTCGCGGTCATGTGCGCAATCAGGACTTTCACCGCGTCGTCGACGTCGTCCTGCGAGAGGGACCCGGCCTTCAGGCGAGCCTGCAACTCGTTCCACGCCCAGGGCTGCTCGACCTGTTCGGGGAGATATTTCTGGAGGAGTTGCCGGGTGCTCTTCATCCTCAGGTCGCTGGGGCCCCCGTCCCGGAAGCGATGTGCGGTGATGGTCAACCCGATGCCGACCGCGAGCAACAGCACAATCAAAGCTTCTGCCCACCATCGTCTCCACCACGTTCGTGGTTTCGCGGGCGTGCCACTGGCTCCGCTGGCGGCATGCTGGCGGTTCTGCGCAAACGCCGCCCGCACGTCGCGTTGGCTCAGCACCACCAGCGCCCAGATGCCGATCGGCAAACCGATTAGGTTAGCTGGCGAGATGATGATGGCCAGGATGCCGGCGGCGATGGCCAGGCCGTAGGCTTGCAGCCGCTTCATCTTCAGCGCGGCCACCAGAACGAGGACGCTAAACACCACGAGAAGAATCGGCGCAAGGAGGACCACGCCGCCTGGGCCGCCCTGCTTGGACGCCATCGTATAGTAGGACACGATCAGGGTGATCGGCAGAGCTACCACCCAGTTGAAGATTCCCGTGACGAGCAGGCCGATGGCCGGACCGCGGACTTGGTGGCGGGCTTGCTCGATGGCGGCGTCATCGGCGGCGGGCGCTGCGGAAGATGGGGTCGCGCCCGCCAACTCGCCGACTGGTGACTGGCCGCCGGCCAGTCTCTTCACCGCGCGCCACGCCCAATAGACAATTAGGACGTCCACGGTGATCGACAATATAAGCGTCAGAACAGAGACGAGGAACGTGCTTGGCTGCCCGCCGCCCACCGCGAGCATGTAGATGCACTTTTCGATCAATCCATCCAGTTCAACAAGCGGAAACAGCAGGGCGCCGAAGAGTGCCAGCGCCAGGCCGCGGAGCCGCCCTGCAGAGTGGCGAATCTGCATGATGCCGACGCAGCCGAGTATTGTCGTGGCAAACCTCGCGAGCGTAACGACGGCGCCCAGCAAGATGATGGACGATACCACGAGTGGCTCGGTCACAGAGCACATGCGCGCAATCAGTATTCGGACGACGAATAATAGCACCGCCGTCAATGCCAGCACGCTCGCAATAACTGCGACACGCGAAAACCGCGGTGCTGTATCGCCGCTCTGGGCAAAGCCGCCGGCAGCGGGTGGTGCCGACGTGATGATCGTCTCCACGTCAATCTTGACCTCGCTGGCGTGCTGGTAGCGCAGCTCGGGCTCTTTTTCCAGCGCGTGCAGCACCACCTCGTCCAGCCGCACATCGATTTGCACCTTCTTTGAAGGCGGGGCGAACCGGCCAATCGGCAACTCGCCGGTGAGCATCTGGTAGAAGACCACGCCCAAGGAATAGATGTCGGCCCGGTGATCGACTTCCTGCGGGTGCTCGATCTGCTCGGGCGCCATGTATTGGGGCGTGCCCATCACCTGGCCCGCACCGGTGAGCGTGAAATCCCTTGCCTCGCGGCCCATGAGCTTGGCCAGGCCGAAGTCGGCGATCTTGACCTGGCCCTCCTTGTCCAATAACACGTTCTCCGGCTTGATGTCGCGGTGGACAACGCCCTTGTCATGGGCGTATTGCAGGGCATCGCAGATTTGCGGCACGATGGCCAGGGCCGCTTGCGGCGCGAGCTTGCCGGCGTCCAGCAGCAGCCGCAGGTTCACGCCGTCGACGAACTCCATGAGGAAGTAGAACAGGCCGCCCTCACCCCCTGCCGCCCTCACCCCCGGGTACCCGCTCGCGGGTGCCTCTCCCAGAGGGAGAGGGGAGTCAGACGCACCCTCGCCCCTCGCCCCTCGTTCCTCGCCCCTCGCTTCCGTCCGGCCGAAATCATGGACGGCCACGATGTGCGGATGGCTGAGCATGGCCATTGCCCGGGCCTCCCGGGCGAACCGCTCGGCGAAGGCGGGATCCCGGCCGATCTTCGGGGAGAGGATTTTCAGGGCCACCAGCCGGTCGAGGTGTTTTTGCCGGGCCTTGTAGACCATGCCCATGCCGCCCCGGCCCACCAGTTCCAGGATTTCCAGGTCGGGGAAGAAGGGCGCCAGTTCAGCCGGCGTCGGCGGCACGAACGAGTCCGCTCGGGAGCCGCCGCCCGGTGCCGATGCCCCGGTCTGTGAAAGGCCATCGGTCTGCAAACCCGCCTTGAGTATGCAGTTCGGGCAGAGCCCCTCGGGGGCGTCCGCCGGCACTTCGGCTCCGCATTGAGGACAACGATGGGGTACGGTCACGGCATATTCCCCCCGTCAGGATGGAACTTCCGGTGGGCTGTAGACACGCCCACGACTCGCCTCTACTTGTACCTAACCCCAAAAACCGAAAAGGTTACACGCGGGCAGGGATTATTTTTCGGCTCTTCCGGGTTTAGGTCCAAAACGCGAGAAAACGGGTGCCACGGTTGGCTTGCCCAACCGTGTCCTCCGCACTGCTGGACAAGCCAGCAGTGGCACCCACGCGGCATTCGCACCTATTACTGGAAGAGCCTATTTTTCCGACGCGAGGGCGGCCAGCAGGTCTCGCAGTTCGTCCTCCAACGCCTCGGGGCCGGTGACCGTTTGGGCAATTTCTTCCTTCAAGAGTTCGCGGTATCGCCGCCGCATCCGATGGACGGCCACCTTCACGGCCCCTTCGGTCAGGGCCAATTCTTCGGCGACTTCGCGGTACGACGCCCCCCGAGTGGCCAGGAACTGTTTCAAGCGATCGAACAGGGGCAGCTTGCCGGCGGCCGCAAACTCCTCGCGGAGCCGGCCGAAAACCAGATCGAGCAAGGCGAGCGCCCAGCGCTTTTCGTACAGCCGCTCCGGCGTCAGGTTATCGGCCGGCTCCATCCGGCGATAGCGATTCTCGCCGGAATCGAAATCGAGCGAAATTGCGGATTGACGGCCGCCGCGTTTCTGGGCAGCTTGACGCCTCTGCTGGTTGGCCAGAAAGTGCTTCATCGCTCCCAACAGGAATGAGCGGAACTTGCCTCGCTGCGGATCGGCGACCGCCAGGCAGTTCTTGGCCAACAGCCCAACGAAGAACTCTTGGGTCAGGTCCTGGGCGTCTTCGGCCGAGTGGCCGGCCCGCCGCACGAACGCATAGAGCGGGAACCAATAGTTCTCGCAGAGCGTGGCCAGCGCACGGCCGGCCTCTGGCGCGTGGCCGACCCCGGCGGCCCCGCTTTCCGCGGTGCCGCCGCGGTGCCCGCCGGCACGGACGACCATGCTCCAGTGCGTCGTCGCAAAACGATCTCTCTGAGCCGGCAATACTTCGGACTTGTGGTCGTGGGCCGCCATAGCCCCATTCTAGCGTCCTTACGATGCCGTTTGTAGCTGGCCTGCGACACGATGCCGCCGCATGAACCAAGAGGCGATTGCCAAAGGAATGAGGAATTGAAACAGTTGTCGAGGACTGCAGAAACACCAAACGAGAGTGCCGAGCAAGTGCTCGATATGCAGAGGATTCCAAACACCCACCGCCAATCGGCTTTCCCCCGGAATCTCGGAAAGTTGTGCCGAGCAGATCGGCATCAATGCCGTTGCCGCCAATACCACGCCGGACACGAGAATCCATCTTCTTCTCAAACCCAGTCGGCTGGCAAGTTTGCAGTAGAAGATGCTCGCAAGGACCGAGGGAATCACAACAATCAATAGGCTTCCGACATACGGCACGACCAGCGATGCGGCAGGATCGAACCGCTTCAGGTTCCGCACCGATTGCTCGGTGTCGAGCCCGATCCATTTACCCGCTTCGTCGAAGAGCCACAGCCCTCCTGCACAGAAGCCGGCCAAGAGGACTAGCAACGCAATCGGCGAGATGCCGAAAACCAGCAACGCCGCCGTGGGATGCCTGCCGAGAAAACTGCGCCGCCGATAGGCGGTAACGGCGGCCTCGGCCACCCGCTGCCTATCGAGGAAGGGCGGAAGTTGTACGAGGCGCACGTCTCGCGCCCCCGCGTGACCGGCGGGGTCCGAAAGTCGACCCAGAAGCGCTACAGGGCCGTGTTCGACAAGTTCGTACCGTTCGCAACGTCGCGCGGTGTCACCATCTGGAATGGCGTGACCGCCGCTTTCTTGAATGCGTACGCTGCCTATTTGGAAAGCCTAGGCTACGCCTACAAGACGCAACTCAACGAGTTGACCACGCTCAAACAGGCCATTCGATGGATGATCCAGGCCAGCCATTTGCAGGGGGTGAAGCCGATCGATCTCAAGCTCCGCAAGGCCGAGAGCGAGCGCGCCTACTGCTACCGGCCCGAAGAAGTTCGCGCGATGATTGAACACTGCCGGGCCAAGCCTAAGCTCCAGTGGATGGCAGACCTCATCATTGCACTGGCCTGTACCGGACTGCGGATCTCGGAAATGGCCTCCCTGCGTTGGTCCGACCTGGATCTGGAGGCCGGCCGCCTGAAGTTGACCGATGAGACCGGGCGGCCAAACCAGAGCGGTCGTGGGCGTCGGAAGCTGAAGAGCGGTCGTAGTCGCTCCTTCCCGATCCATCCCGACCTTCGAACTGTGCTCGATCGCCTACCGCACACCGACGCGCATGTCTTCCACGGCCCCCGTGGGGGGCGGATCAAGCCCGACACCATCCGGATTGTGCTGGTGCGGGAGGTGATCAAGCCGTTGAAGGAGCGGTTCCCCAAGCGTGGCGACGAGAAGAGCTTCGAGGACGGCCGGGTCCACAGTTTCCGACACTACTTCTGCTCCACGTGCGCCAACAGCGGCGTGCCCGAGCGGATGGTCATGGAGTGGCTTGGCCATCAGGACAGCGAAATGGTGCGGATCTACTATCATCTGCACGATGATGAAGCTCGCCGCCGCATGGCGGCATTGGATTTCCTCGGGGGAGCCGGCGGGCGTTCCGCCGACCAAACCGGGTAGGTTTTCGTAGAGAGGAGGAGTGTCGAGCCAGCGTTCCCTGAGGTCCAAGGCCCGGGACCAAGGCGATTGGCCCAGTTCTGGCACAGTCAACTGTGCCAATGAAAAACGCCGCCGCAAGTGGTTGTCAATTCACTACTTGCGACGGCGGTATGGGCTTAAGCGGAGGGCAAGGGACTAGAACACCCCAAGAAAACACGGGGAATTCGAGCATTTCCGACGAAGGCGGTGCAAATTCCGGTGCAGTGCTCGACGCGGCGGCTTTAGCGGTCGATCTCGCCCGCATCGTCGTGGCTTGGCCGATGCTCCCCGCGCCCATTCGGCGGGCGATCCTGGCACTCTTGGATTGCGAGGGGTAAGGCCGGGCCAGCAGCCCTTCGTCCCAGTAGCACCAGTCGTGCGACAGCCCACCGGACTTGGCGATCGAAGCAGGCCATAGCCCCCAACGACTGGGAACCTCTCGCGCGGCGATCCCGGCGGCACTGCCCGGCGAGCCAATTAACAGGTCGCCTCAGCGGCATGGCGACCATCGCAACCAGAATTGGCACCAACGCCGAACGATCTGAATTTGCGTTGGTTGTCATCACCTGGCAAAACCTGCCGACTGTCGTGAAGCAGGCGATCTGCCGATCGGAGAGACGGGCGAATGCGGGCTAGCCAACCGTGGCAGCGAGACAAACGGTCGGGCACTCGGCAGATTGGCAACTCGAAGGGAAACCGACTGAGAGCCAATCGCCCGGCAAAGCGGATGGTACTCCTGCGGCGGCTATGGACGAGTAGGCAACCGCCAGGCTCAGCGCTCGTGCGGGGGGGGCTTATCTTGCCTGCGTTGTTACGAGTCAGGCCAGGGAAAGCAGTTTCGGAGGCCGATTGGCCGATTGTGTCAAGGCTCCTCGTAGTGCTATTGTGCGGCAATCGAAGCCCATGTATACTCCCTGCTACCCAGGTTGCCAAGCCTCTGCAAACAACCATCCTCAACGGGAACGAATCTCGTAACGAGAGCTGAGGCGCATCTTCCCGCATGCGCAACGTATGGTCAGCGCAAGAGCGACCTCGTGAAGGAACGGGGGAACCTCAGATGACTAGGAGAAAAGAGCCAGACAAGGACAGCCCCGGCACCGCTGGCAGTAGCAGGCCGGGCGAGCCTCCGGCG
>JBEKCP010000352.1:0-6598 GCA_050014815.1 Thermoguttaceae bacterium
TCAAGAACCTGGTCGTCGAAGACATTCGCCAGCGGTTGGGCTCTGTCCAGGACGCCCTGCTAGTCGATGTCATCGGGCTCGACGGCAACTCGAACCACCGGCTCCGCTCGACGTTGCGGTCGAAAAACATCAACGTGCTGGTCGTGAAGAACAGCCTGGCGGCCCGGGCGATGGCCGGCACGCCCCTGGCCGGGATGTTCGACGGGGTTGCCGGGACTGCGGCCGTCTGCTGGGGAAGTGACGACATAGTCAGCCTGGCCAAGGAGATTACCCGGCTTATCTCAGCGGGCCAGTTTGCCGCCTTCCAGGCCCGGGGCGGCATCATGGACGGCGAGCAGATGCCCCCAGAGCGGGTGGCTGCTGTTGCCAAGTGGCCCAGTCGGACCGAACAATTGAGCATTCTGATGGGCCAGGTCCTCAGTCCGGGGGCGATGTTGGCCAGCCAACTCATCTCGGTCGGCGGGGCGTTGGCCAGTCAGATATCCGAGCGGGGCAAGGGCGAGGAGCCGGAGGCGGGCGAGGCGGCGGTGGTGCCGGAACGGGAGCAACCTGCTGTTTAGCGGGCGGGCTTGCCCGCCGAGTTGAACGATAAGGCCCGCGGCGGGCAAGCCCGCCCGCTAAACGACAACGATTTGGTCCGATAAGTTCCGCATTGGAATCAGAGCATACCCGAGTTTTTTTCGTCCGTTCACGAACTTGCGTGTGAGAAAGGATCCAAATTGATGGCGACTGCAGAAGCGACCCGCTCCTTTTCCCCTTTGTCCCAGGAGTTGGGTGAGAAGATTGCCAGCCTGACGTTGAAGCAGGCCAAGGAATTGAGCGACTACCTGGAGGAGGTCCACGGGATCAAGCCCGCGGCCGGGGGCGCGGTGATGATGGCTGCGCCGGCCGAGGGGGGCGCGGCGGCCGCGGCCGCTCCGGAGAAGACCGAATTCGACGTGATCGTCGAGGCTTACGGCGACGGCAAGAAGATCGGCGTGATCAAGGTGGTCCGCGCCGCGACGAGCCTGGGCCTGAAGGAGGCGAAGGACCTCGTCGAGGCCGTGCCCGCCAAGGTGAAGGAAGGCCTGTCGAAAGAGGATGCCGAGAAGCTCAAGAAGGAATTGGAAGAAGCCGGCGCTACGGTTTCCATCAAGTAGCGATTGGCAGAGAGCAATCCCGTTGATTTTCACATCTCTAAGGTCCCGGTCCCACCTGGCGCCCCGTGCCGGGTTATGGACTCTTCCGGCCCGCGCGCCGGGGGCCTGTTTCGTCTGTTCAGGAAGGTGACCGCTTATGGCTACCACCGCCCAGCGACGCGTCGAGCCCAAAGAAATCCGTCGATTCGGCAGTCAACGAGGCCCCTATCCGATTCCCGATCTCACGCAGATCCAGACACGCGGCTACGAGGTGTTCCTGCAATACGAGGTACCCTCGCCGAAGCGGAAGGACCAGGGGATCGAGGGGGTGCTCCGCGAGATTTTCCCCATCGAGAGCTACGACAAGTCGCTCCGGGTGGAGTATCTCCGCTACGAGCTGGGAAAGCCGCGGTATGAGCCGGACGAGTGCCGCCAACTGCGGCTGACCTACGGCCGCCCGTTCAAGGTATGGCTCCGCTTGACCAAGGAGCAGCCGGTCGAGGAGGAGGTCTACCTGGGCGACATCCCGATCATGCTGGGCGGCGGGGAGTTCATCATCAACGGGGCGGAACGCGTGGTCGTCAACCAGTTGCACCGCAGCCCCGGCGTCGATTTCGTCATGGAAGTCGAGGGGACCGGCGAGCGGCGCATCCACAGTTGCCGCATCATCCCGGAGCGGGGAAGCTGGATCGAGGTCAATGTCACCCGCAAGGAGAGCCTCGTCGTCCGCATCGACCAGAGCGGCAAGTTCTCGATCATGATGCTTTTGCGGGCGATGGACCCCAAGTACGGCGACGATGCCTCGCTGTTGCGGGTCTTCTACGAGACCGAAAATTTCAAGATCGTCGACGGCCGAAGCGCCGTGAAGATCGAGGGCAAGCTGGCGGTGGGCGACGTCGTCTACCCGGCCGAGAGTTCGCGGGCGGGCGAGATCCTCGTCGAGGGCGGGCAGAAGATCACCAAGAACGCGGCCGAGCAGATCTGCACGTCCGGCATCGCGGAAATCGAGGTCATGGCCGACCCGAAGAACCCCCTCCTCCTGAACTCCCTTGCCGAGGACGCCACGGGAAGCCACGAGGAGGCGCTCTTGCGGATCTACCAGCGGCTGCGGCCGGGCAATCCCCCCAACCTGGACAAGGCCAAGGCCCTGTTCTTCGAGAAGTTTTACGACACCAACCGGTACCGGCTGGGGCGGGTCGGGCGGTTCCGCATCAACCGCAAGCTCAAGCTCGCGATCAGCGAGGAGGAGATGACGCTGCGGCCCGAGGACCTCATCGCGGCCATCAAGTATCTCGTCGCCTTGCGGAGCAACGACCCGGCGTTCGAGGTCGACGACATCGACCACCTGGGGAACCGGCGCCTGCGGACCATCGACGAGCTGGCCAGCGACGAGCTGCGCAAGGGCTTCTTGAAGCTCCGCCGAACGGTCCAGGAGCGGATGAGCCTGAAGGACCTCGAGGACATGACGCCCCGCAGCCTCGTCAACCCGAAGAGCATCTCGGCGGCGATCGAGTACTTCTTCGGCCGCGGGGAACTCTCGCAGGTCGTCGACCAGACCAACCCGCTGTCGATGCTGACCCACGAGCGGCGGTTGTCGGCGTTGGGACCGGGCGGGTTGAACCGCAAGCGGGCGGGGTTCGAGGTCCGCGACGTCCACATCTCCCACTACGGCCGTATTTGCCCGATCGAGACCCCCGAAGGAACCAACATCGGCCTGATCTCCAGCCTGGGGATTTACGCGGCGGTGGACGCCTACGGGTTCCTCGTCACGCCGTACCAGAAGGTCAAGAACGGCAAGCTGACCGAGGAGATCGAATGGCTGCGGGCAGACCAGGAGCACGAGGCGCGGCTGGCCCCGGCCGACGCGACGATTGCGGGCGGGCGGCTGGTGGGCGACGCGATCATCGCCCGCTACCACGGCGACTTCCAAATGGTGCCCGCCGACCAGATCCAGTACATCGACGTGGCGCCCAGCCAGATGGTCGGGGTCTCGGCCGGCCTGATCCCCTTCCTCGAGCACGACGACGCCAACCGGGCATTGATGGGCTCGAACATGCAGCGGCAGGCGGTGCCGTTGCTGGTGACCGAGCCGCCCCTGGTGGCCACCGGGCTGGAGCCGGAGGCCGCCAAGAACTCCAGCATGCTGGTCCGCGCCCGGAACAAGGGGACCGTCACCTTCGTCGACGCCCGCCGGATCGAGATCGGCGGCGACGTCTACTCCATGCGGAAATTCGTGGGCCTGAACGAGCGGACCTGCCAGAACCAGAAGCCGATCGTCCACGTCGGCGACAAGGTGGAGAAGGGCCAGGTCATCGCCGACGGCGCGGCGACCTACCACGGCGAGCTGGCCCTGGGGCGCAACGTCCTGGTGGCCTTCATGGCCTGGGACGGCTTCAACTTCGAGGACGCCATCATCATCAGCGAAGAGCTGGTGCAGAACGACACTTACACCTCGATCCACATCGAGGAGTTCGACATCGAAATCCGCGAGACCAAGCTCGGCCGCGAGGAGTTCACCCGCGACATCCCCAACGTCAGCGAAAAGATGCTCCGCAACCTCGACGAGAGCGGGATCGTCCGAGTGGGCACGTACGTCCGGCCGGGCGACATCCTGGTCGGCAAGGTTTCGCCCAAATCGAAGACCGAGCTGACGCCGGAGGAGAAACTGCTGCACGCGATCTTCGGCCGGGCCGGCGAGGACGTGAAGAACGACTCGCTGGAGGTGCCGTCCGGGGTCGAGGGGATCGTCATCGACACGCAGAAGTTCTCCCGCCGGATGAGCCTCTCGGAAGAGGAGCGGAAGGCGTTCGAGAACGCGCTGAAGGAGGCCGAAGCCGAGGGCAATGCCCGGATCGCCGCCGTCTTCGGCGACCTGGTGGCCAAGATCGAGGAGGTGCTCAAGAAGAAGCTGACCGACGAGGACGCCCAGCCGCTGGTCGAGGGCCGGGAGCACCGCTCGGTGGCCGAGATGGCGGCCCAGTTCAACCTGGACTCCCTCGACGTCCGCAGCCCCCAGCGCCGCGGCGAGCTTGAAAAGCTCCACAAGCAGGAGTGGCCGGTGGTCGAGGCCGCCATCGACGCCCGGGACCGAAAGCTCAACTCGATGAAGCGCGGCGACGAGCTCCGCAGCGGCGTCCTCCAGATGGTCAAGGTGTATATCGCGGCCAAGCGGGTCATCTCGGTGGGCGACAAGATGGCGGGACGGCACGGCAACAAGGGCGTCATCGCCAAGATCCTGCCCGCCGAGGACATGCCCTTCCTGGCCGACGGCACGCCCATCCAGATCATGCTGAACCCCCTGGGCGTGCCCAGCCGTATGAACGTCGGCCAGATCCTCGAGACGCACCTGGGTTGGGCGGGGGCCAAGCTGGGCTTCCAGGCCGTGACCCCGGTGTTCGACGGGGCCGACGAGCCGGCCATCCGCAAGGTCCTGGAAGAGGCCGGCCTGCCCGTGACCGGCAAGGCCCAGCTCTACGACGGCCGCACCGGCGAGCCCTTCGAGCAGTTGTCGACCGTCGGCTTCATCTACATGCTGAAGCTCCACCACCTGGTGGACGACAAGGTCCACGCCCGCTCGACCGGCCCGTACTCGCTGATCACCCAGCAGCCGCTGGGCGGCAAGGCCCGGTTCGGCGGCCAGCGTTTCGGCGAAATGGAAGTCTGGGCCCTGGAGGCCTACGGCGCCGCCTACATCCTCCAGGAACTCCTCACGGTCAAGAGCGACGACGTGGAAGGACGCACGAAAATCTACGAATCCATGGTCAAGGGCGAGAACACGCTCGAGGCCGGCACCCCCGCCAGCTTCGACGTCTTGACCAACGAGATCCGCGGCCTCGGGCTGAACATGCAGCTCGAAAAGGCCCGCGCGTGAGGCGGAATGACCATGAACACGAGCGACTCTCCCAGCAATAAGGAGTCAGCGCGGTGAGCATCGGCGAAACCACCTACGACCGGATCAACGATTACACGGCGGTCAAGATCAGCCTGGCCCGCCCCCACGACATCCGCAGCTGGTCCTTCGGCGAAGTCAAGAAGCCGGAGACGATCAACTACCGCACCTACCGCCCCGAGAAGGACGGCCTGTTCTGCGAGCGGATCTTCGGGCCGGAGAAGGACTGGGAGTGCTCCTGCGGCAAGTACCGCGGCATGAAGTACAAGGGGATGATCTGCGACCGCTGCGGGGTGAAGATCACCCACAGCCGCGTGCGGCGGAAGCGGATGGGCCACATCGAGCTGGCCGCCCCCGTGGTGCACATCTGGTTCTTCAAGGCCATGCCCAGCCGGCTGGGCGCCCTGCTGGCCATGAAGACGACCAGCCTGGAGAAGGTCATCTACTTCCAGGACTACGTCGTCACGCGGGTGGGCGACACGCCGCTGAAGCCCCAGCAACTCCTCACCGAGGAGGAGTACCGCGAGGCCCGCAAGCTGTACGGCGACAGCGCGTTCGACGCCGACATGGGCGCCGACGCGGTCCGCAAGCTGCTGACCGAGCTGGACCTGGTGAAGCTCTCCCAGGAACTCCGCGCGGAGTTGGCGGAGACCGCCTCGAAGCAGCGGAAGAAGGACCTGATCAATCGCCTGAAGATCGTCGAGGCGATCCGCGACAGCGACAACCGCCCCGAGTGGATGGTGCTGGACGTGATCCCGGTCATCCCCCCCGACCTGCGGCCGCTGGTGCTGCTGGACTCGGGCAATTTCGCCACCAGCGACCTGAACGACTTGTACCGCCGCATCATCAACCGCAACAACCGCCTGAAGAAGCTGGTCGACCTGAACGCCCCCGAGGTGATCATCCGCAACGAGAAGCGGATGCTGCAGCAGTCGGTCGACGCGCTGTTCGACAACAACCGCTGCAAGCGGCCCGTGCTCGGGTCGAGCAACCGCCCGCTGAAGTCGCTGACCGACATGATCAAGGGCAAGCAGGGGCGCTTCCGCGAGAACCTGCTGGGCAAGCGCGTGGACTACTCGGCGCGGAGCGTCATCGTCGTCGGCCCGGCGCTGCGGCTGCACCAGTGCGGGCTGCCGAAGAAGATCGCCCTGGAGCTGTACCAGCCGTTCATCATCCGCCGCTTGAAGGAGTTGGGCCACGCCGACACGATCAAGAGCGCCAAGAAGATGCTGGAGCGCAAGGACGAGGAGGTCTGGGACATCCTCGAGGAGGTGATCCAGGACCACCCCGTGATGCTCAACCGCGCCCCGACGCTGCACCGCATGGGCATCCAGGCCTTCGAGCCGGTGCTGGTGGAAGGCAACGCGATCAAGCTGCACCCGCTGGTGTGCAAGGGCTTCAACGCCGACTTCGACGGCGACCAGATGGCGGTGCACCTGCCGCTGTCGATCGAGGCCCAGGTCGAGGCGCACACCCTGCTGATGTCCACCAACAACATCTTCAGCCCGGCCAACGGCGCGCCGATCATCAGCCCGTCGCAGGACGTCGTGATGGGCTGCTACTACATGACGACCTCGCTGGCGAACTGCCG
>JBEKCP010000353.1:0-6595 GCA_050014815.1 Thermoguttaceae bacterium
GCCGAGGGCATCATCAATGAGCGTTACAGCATGGTCCGGCGGCGCGCGGACGGATCACCGGATTTCACCTGCATGGATCGCTATCTCGACCTCTGGCAGAAGGTGTGCGGACAACCGAAGAAGTTGACGCTGTACCTATGGGACCAGAACATAAATGAGCCAACATTCATATGGTCGGAGACGAACTCGGTGAAGGTCACCCAGATCAAGGCGGACGGCACGTTGGAGAACATTCGTGTGCCGTATTACGGCACGCCTGGATCAAAAGCGTTCTGGCAACCAGTCTTTGACGGCATTCGTGAACGTCTGGCCAAACGTGGTTGGAAGGATACCGAGGTTCTGTTGGGCACGTCTTGGGATAACCTCCCGCAAAAGGAAGCAATCGCCTTTCTCAAAGAAGTAGCGCCAAGATGGCGTTGGCGGGTCCATGTGGTTGGGTACGGCATTCCGGAACCTACTACCGATGGGAAACTCATTCTTAATAATAGCATGGAGATTGGTTGGTTGGAAAGTAAGAATCCCGTCGCACTTATGCCAATATCAGGAGGTAACGAAGTCCCAAAGGCAAGGGGACTTTTCAACGGGGCCGGCATGAAACGCTCTTATCCGTTGACAGTCGGTTATAGTGGGATGTGGGGGGGTGACTTGGTGACTTTAACCATTGAAGGTGGCGCTCAGGGATTGAGTCAGGTCGGCCTAGATTTCTGGGGATTCCCCGTGGAAAAAGGCCGTGGAACCTTTGATCTGATCCGTAACACTTCTATTCATCGGATGCAAAATCCGCGCAACGATGGACTTGTCAAAACAATAACGACGCCCGGCCCCAATGGCGCATTACCCAGTTGGTCATACGAGGCGCTTCGCGAGGGCATGCAGGTGACCGAGGCCTTTGTCCAGGAACGCGATCATGATTCGAGACTGCCGGAAGACCTGCGGTACCAAGCAACAGAGGCTGCAGAATCCTTTAATGCGCTCGTCCATCGTCGCTTTTCGGTACCCAGTGGCAGAAGCGGAGTACCATGGAACGCCGCCGTGAAAGAACTTTATCGGATGGCCGGTGTCTTGCAGACGACGTCACCTCCCACTACTGCACTAGGACCATCAAAACCGATTGCCCTGTACACCCACGAAATTGGTGGATTTCGCATGGTGGTGCCACGCGATGGTTATGCTTTGTCAACCAGGGCCAGTCTCGCTGGTCCGCAATTGACCGGTATCAGCGCGACACCGACGCCTTTGACCGGACCAGACGGAGCGGTTGTACCAACAGAGGCGGTACAACTGCGCTGGTTCAAGGACGACCAGACTTTCACCTCGAAACCGCCGGACGGAAGAAGGCAGGATCTGCTCTTGTTGGTTCATGCGCCAAAAGAGGCAAAACCCGGCGTCTATACGGGATCATTGAAAGTCACCTGCCAAGGATTTGAAGGATCTCTGCCGATTCGCGTGGAGATCATGTCCTATGTCATCTCGGCACCGAAAGATTGGCCGATATTGACGGCCCTCGTCCATTCACCCGATGCCATTGCCCGCCAATACAAGGTTGAACCTTGGTCTGATGCTCACTTAAAATACATGGAACCATCGTTGAAACTTTTGCGCGACATCGGCAGCGAATCGTGCCAGATCTTCCTCATCGCCGAAGGAGTATTACCTGAACGCTACACCATGGTGCGACGGGATGCCAACGGTGCGACGGATTTTTCCTGTATGGATCGATATCTCGATCTCTGGCAGCGCATCTGCGGACAACCAAAATACCTCACGCTATACATGTGGGACCAGATGGGACCGCAAGGCACATTTGGGGGCAGTTATACGTCGCAGAATTCGATGAAAGTCACGCGCATGAAGCAGGACGGCACGCTGGAGAACATCCGGGCACCATTCTACGGCACGCCAAAGTCCAAAGAATTTTGGCAACCAGTCCTTGATGGCATCCGCGAAAGGTTGATCAAACGTGGTTGGCGTGACACGAAAGTTGTAATAGGCGTCCCTTGGGACGCGGATCCACAAGAGGAGGTTGTCACCTTCTTCAAAGAGATAGCGCCTGACTGGCGCTGGCGTGTTTACCGCCATGGATACAATCTTCCGTTACCGAATGCTGAGGGAAAACTCACCCTGCCCTGTGGTGCCGAGGTAGGATGGTTAGAGGGAATCGGTCCAGTGACTCACGGCCCTGTAGTCGGCAAGTTCCAAACTATTTCGAAGGGATATTTCATGAAACGCCTCTATCCCTACACGTGCGGAACACGTTGGGTTTACGGTAACGGTTCGTTTTCTCCACAATGGCGTGATGAACCATTGGTCGATCTGATTGATGGAAGTCAGGGTACCAGCGAGATTGGTCTCGATTACTGGTATTCCCTGAGTGTTTCGACTGGACTCGGCGGTACGCCGCGAAACGGTCTTATCGAGAAGATCACGACACCCGGTGACAATGGTGCCGAACCGCAACCATGTTATGAATTATTGCGTGAAGGACTGCAAACAGCGGCGGTGTACAAATGGCTCAAAGATCGTTGTGTCGGTCTATCCAAGGACGAGAAGACGAAAGTAATGGACGCCGTCCAAGGTTTTGAATCCATTCTTTTAGGTCGTTTCGCCTGGCAGGACCCAATCGCGACCAGCCAACGCCGCTGGAATAACGCCGTACGGGAATTCTACCAAGTTGCAGGCGAAGTTCAGGCGGTGACGCCCAAAGGAGCGACAAAACCATGACCTAACGCCCGAAAGATCGACAACCCAAGTCCAAAGAAGGCGAACTAATGAACCCCAACCACCAACCGAAGGAAAGAGAGCCCATGAACACCAACCGAGTCGAGAGAGCAACGCACATGAACGCCACCCGCACTTTGGTCGCCGTCGCCCTGGCCCTCGCAACCCTGCCCGCGTCATTCGCCGCGGAGCCGGCCAAGATTCCCGATGCCGGCATCACGGAGACGCCCACCGGGGCCTACCAGATCGCCCGCATCACCTTAATCAAGGGCACGGATAAGGGCCAGGATGTGCCGGCGATCCTCAACCTGCGCGAGGGGAAACTGGTCAACGCCTGGTTTCTTGTGCAACCCGTGACGGTGTCGGGCGATCCCTGTCCTGATTCTTATACCGTGCAGATAAAGGACGGCGTCATTCAGGGAACCATCTTGGGTCGGGCTTCGTTTGGTTGGCCAGACCAGAGTTTCGTCGGGTTCTCTGTCGCCCTTGATGGCAAGGTGACGGGCAGAATCTTGACCGGTACATTTACCACGACCTTTAGGGACAAGAAATGGACCGGGAATTTCCAGGGAACCATCGAGGACGAAGCCCAATTGGCGAAGAGCAATGCCCTGACGCCGGGCAAAAACTGGCCTTGGTGGTATGGCGCGGGATCGGCCCGGCGCGGACCCGATTGCGGCGCGAAGATGATTGACTCGCTTGGCGATGCCAGGCCGGTCTGGAAGAGCGAGGAACCCGTGCCGAGCATGTGGGGCAAGGGTCACTCGGGTGACCAGCGCGCCATGGCCAGACCTCTCAATGGCGGGGCCTCCAGTCCCGTGGTGGCCGAGGGTATGGTTTATCAGTTTTTCTTCCGTCCCACCGGGGCGTATCCGGAGGAAGCCAAACGCAAAGACGAGGCGGCCAAACTCACCACCTGTGTGGCGGCGCAGCGTGGATACGTTGACGGGGTCCGTCCCTTGGCCGACAGCATTGTCGTCGCTCTCGACGCGGCGACGGGCAAGATCGTATGGAAAACCACCTTTCCAGAACGCTCGAAGAATGTCCAGATGCACAAGATCCGCGATTTCAACCCGACGCCCTACGTCAGCGACGGGATCGTGTATGTGGTTGACTATGCCAAGTATCTGTATGCCTTGGATGCCAAGACGGGGAAACTGATTTGGGAACGGCCGGGCAAGAAGGGCAGTCTCGCGGCCAATAACGCTGGACAAGGCGATAATACGGGCCCCGCCGTCGCCGAGGGCACGGTCCTTTTCAACGGTTCGGTCGGTTTGGACGCCAAGACCGGCAAGGAACTCTGGAAAGGCCCCGGCGGCCTGGTCCTGAAGTGGAATCACGCCGGGCGGGAATACTTCATCGTCCAGGGCAACAATGTCAGTTGCCTGGACCCCAAGACCGGAAAGGCGCTGTGGTCCGAAAAGTCGCCGGCAGGCGGCGGAAAGTTTTCGCAACAGAACATTATCGATGGCGACTATTTTGTCGGCCTTGTCGGCACGTCGCAGGTCGTATGTTCGCGTCTGAGCGAGCAGGGAATGCAGAAGGTCTGGGCGGTGGCTGCTCCGCCCAATGTTACGGATACTCTCTCATTGACCATCGCCAACAAGCACGTGTACGTTGATGGCGACGCCGAAACGTTCTGCCTGAAAATTGAGAGCGGCGAGAAGGTGGGCACGGCCAAAGCCGGCGGAGCGAGGTCGCAATTGATGTTTGCCGCCGATGATCGGGTATTCATCCTCACCGAACAGCGCCATGGAGGTCAACAATACTACATGCTTGCCGGCGATCCCAAGACTTTCCGCGTTTTGGGTGACAAGCTGTGGACGCCGCCCCATCTCACGGATTCATCGTACGATGTCCAGTCGAATATGACCCTGGTGGTGGATGGCCGCCTTTTCGTCCGCGGCCACGATGGAATCTATTGCTACGACCTGCGGAAAGCGGCAGGCGCATCGGATGTCCCGGCGGTTGAACCGAAGACCAAGTGAGAGATTGCTACGATCGAGAATCACCAAGAGAACGGACGACAACACGCATGAAGATCGCCTCCACCCTGGTCGCCGTCCTGGCCCTCGCGGGCCTGCCAGCCACGTTTGCCGCGGAGCCGGCCAAGCCCCCCGCCACGGTCGCCGCCGCGGCCACAGAACTTTTACCTCGTGAACTGAATCTCATTGCGCCGCGCGACGGCCATGCCTCGGGCACGGTGGTAGTGCGAGGGCCGAAAGTCGCGGGCGTCGCTGTTACCCCGCCGCGTCTGACAGGGCCGGGCGGGGCCGTCTTGCCGCCCGAGGCCGTGCAGGTGCGATGGCTCAGCGGGGACCAGTTCACGCCGACGCCCGTGCCGGGTCAATACACGGAGGGTCGGGCAGTGCTTGGGCAGCAACAGTCCATCGTGCTGACCGTCCACGCCCCGAAGGCTGCCGCTGCGGGCGTGTACACCGGACGCTTGGGCGTCGCCTGCGAGGGATTTACCGGCGATCTGCCGGTCACCGTGGAAGTCATGCCCTGGGTGGCGCCGCCGCCGAAGGACCGGCACATGTTGACGGGATTGATCCATTCGCCGGATACCATTGCACTCCAGTACAAGGTTGAACCCTGGTCGGATGCCCATTTGAAGTTTATGGAACCGTCGCTTCGCCTGTTAAACGATCTGGGCAGTGAGTCCTGTCAGGTTTTCTTGATTGCCGAGGGCATCATCAACGAGCGTTACAGCATGGTCCGGCGGCGCGCGGACGGATCGCCGGATTTCACCTGCATGGATCGCTATCTGGACCTCTGGCAGAAGGTGTGCGGGCAGCCAAAGAAATTGACGCTGTATCTGTGGGATTTTAACAATAATAAGTCACCTGAACAACAATGGTCGGCGACGAACTCGGTGAAGGTCACTCAGATCAAGGCGGACGGTTCGCTGGTGAATATTCGCGCGCCGTATTACGGCACGCCAGGATCAAAAGCATTCTGGCAACCGGTCTTTGACGGCATCCGCGAACGCTTGGCCAAACGTGGTTGGAAAGACACCGAGGTTCTCTTAGGGGTGCCTGGAGACCAACTGAATCCCTCTGGAAATCGCTCGAAGGACAGGCAACCGCAAAAGGAGGCAGTCACCTTCCTCCAAGAGGTTGCGCCGGGATGGCGTTGGCGCATGTTCGTAACTGCGGGGTCGGGCCAAGGGTTGCCCGATGCGAACGGGAAACTGGTTCTGAAGAACGGATTGGAAGTTGGTTGGTTGGAGGGAAATAGGCCGATCTCAATCATTGCCTATGCACCATTCGCAGGAGGACCTGGCACAGATATCGTCAGAGGCGCTACCATGAAACGCTCCTACCCGTTGACGGTAGGAACTGCTGATGCGGTTTTATCTGTCGGTCTCGGCGCTCAAGGACTGAGTCAGGTCGGTGTGGATTTCTGGCAGTTGCCCGAAGGGGACAAGGAAGGTTGGTCGCCCACTCTGATGCGCGGGGGGGGTAGGGAATGGTGGAATGTAAACCCAAATGTCGATGTCGCGAAATCTTTGACGACGCCTGGCCCCAATGGCGCCGAACCCGCAGGATCCTATGAATGGTTGCGCGAAGGCATGCAGATTGCCGAAGCATTTATCCAAGTGCGCGATCATGATTCGCGACTACCAGAAGAGATCAGGTTTCAGGCGACGGAGGCGACTGAAACGTTGAACGCGTTTCTTTTGAGACGAATGCTGGCAGGAGATTTCTGCAATCCGACGAGTCCGATCCAAAGGCAGTCCGCAGTGCGCGCTCTTTACCGGGTTGCCGGCGAACTTCAGTCGACCGCACTACTTCAAGCATCATTGACGGAGAAACCGAAATCTGCCGTCGGGGGTTCCTTTCAATTGCTTCCCGTTGATATGGAGTCTTACGCG
>JBEKCP010000354.1:0-8336 GCA_050014815.1 Thermoguttaceae bacterium
CTGGTACTCGGTGGGGCTCGCTGCGCTCGACCCACCCTACGGACTCGCTTGCGCTTCGGGCTAGTGAAGGCGCCGGCGGCGTCCATGCCGAGTTTTCCGGCGGTGCCCGCCCACCTGGAAAAGCTTCGCGGATCGGACCATTTTGCCAGCCGGCCGCGGTCACATCCGCTAGAGGACGCATTTCCCGAACGTCCGCGAGGCCGTCTGTCCGACACGACTGCCTGAAACAATTCTTTCCCGCCAATTCGTCAAACCCACAAACTTATCCATTTATCGCAGGCGGCTTGTATCGCCTAATGATCGCCGATGCTTCTCACCGATACCGTTTATCGAAATCCGGCTGCCACGGCAATCCGGCAGCGGCCTGAGACTCTTACCCTTCATCCTGACCCCATACATATGGAGGATCCTTGAACATGAGATGTTCCGGTAGTGTTCTGTCGCAATCCCGGTTGGCGATTCGGAGTACGGCGGTCCTGGCCCTGGTATTGCTCGGCGCCGCGACGGCCACGGCGGCTGTCTTTTCCCCGCTGGCCCTCAAGGAGCCAGTCATTCGGGACTACACGAAATACCTGGACAGCGCCATGGAGTGGCGCGTCACGCCCGGAACGGAAGACATTCAAACCACCGGCGAGTCGAGCGTGCCGAGCCTGACGGGCCAATCCGCTGCCACCGACCCTGAGCCCGCCGGCGTATCGGACTCCGACGAGGCGATCAAGACGACCGAAACGAACTTGCCCGCCGCGGATGGCGCAGAGCAAGGCGCCGCGGAAGAGTACCGCAGGGGCGAGCCCGACGGTTACTACGGCGAGAACCGCGACGGCGAGTCGGCCGAGACGCCCGAGGGGCCCCACGAGACCATGACGCCCGCCGCCGATGAGAACTCGCCGGAAGCGGTCGAGACAAGCGAGTCGGCTGAGAAGCCCGCCGAGCAGGGCGACACTATGACGCCCGCCGCCGACGAGAGCTCGCCGGAAACGGTCGAGACAAGCGAGTCGGCCGAAAAGCCCGCCGAGCAGAAGTCGGTCGAGCCCGGCACGGACCAGAGCCCGCCGGAATCGCCGAGCGCCAGCGAGAATACCGAGTCCGGCGATCAAGTCGCGGCGTCTGAGTCTGAACCCGCCGCCGAGTCGAAGTACTTCAGGGGCGAACCCGACGGCTACTACGGCGAGAACCGCGACGGCGAGTCGGCCGAGACGCCCGAGGGGCCCCACGAGACCATGACGCCCGCCGCCGACGAGAACTCGCCGGAAGCGGTCGAGACAAGCGAGCCCGCCGAGTCCAGCCGGCCGGGCGAGATGTCCGAGCATGGCGACAAGGGCGGCGCCGAGGTTTCCTCTGACGAGGACAAGGATGACGAGGCGTCGGAGGAGCCCCTGCCGAAGACCGGCGACTCGGCCTGCCACACGGCGATCCTCTCCGCCGTGGCCGACTGGGTCCACGAGACGACCGAGCGGCTCTGCCAGACCTTGGCGAGCGTCTCGCGGCAGATCCGGCAGATGGAAGTCCCGACGACCGGCAGCCGCCAGAACTCGCTCTCGGTCCGGTAGTCGCTCTTCCGGGGTCCGCCGCCCGCGGCCCTGGGCAACGGGCAATCCATACAACGAGAAGACTTACGGTCCAGGCGACGAGGCGTCGCCTGGACCGTTCTATTTCTCCCCTCTCCCGCCGGGAGAGGGGCCGCAAGCGGGTACCCCGGGGTGAGGGCATTGCCGGCCGCGTAACGGGGCATGGTTCAGAATCGGCTTTCGGCAGGTAACACGTGGTAGGTCCGGCCTGCCGGGCCGGACCCGACGGTCTACAAGTCCCGCTCGGCAAGCGGGACCTACCGGCTGTTACCCGCGTTTGCTGTTACCCGCGTTTGAACCAGGCCGCGTAACGGGAACCGACCGCTTTCTTGCTACCCGCCCTCACCCTTACCCTCTCCCGGAGGGGGAAGGGACCTTGACTCTCCGCCCGTTTTTCAGATTTTCCATGGCAAAAGCCAATAGGACGGAGTAGAATGACGATTAGCCGGATAGGCATACTTTCGGCCCGTAGGGGCACGGGCTGGGGTGAGGTCTATACGGCCAGCGGTCAATAGTAATATGGACCTTATCCAGGGTCACGGTTCTTGTCACCATCAACCGCGCAGAATTCAAGAAGTCCCTGCGGACGTCTCTCGTCGCCACGGAACACGGCGAGGGGCCCGCATTCCACAGTGTTTGCCGGGAGAAGTGTAGCCATGTCGAAGTCACTTGTCTTGCGGTGGGTCGCGTTGCCGGTGGCAACGCTGATCGCGGCGGCCGTCGTTACGGCGGCCCAGAATGTGGAGCCGAGCACTGAGGCAGCTCGGTTGGAAGGATTTTCCCAGCCCGATGGGACAAACTATTTCGCCCTGAGCTTGCAGCCGCTGGCGGCGGCGCCGGGCCCGCGCGAAGTGGTCATCCTGGTCAGCTCGGCGGCGAGCCAGGTGGGCCAGTACCGCGAGAAGTCGCTGGCGACCGTCCAGGCGGCGCTGGCGAGTCTCGACCCCCGTGACCGCGTGAAGATCCTGGCGTTCGATCTCAACGCCGTTTCGATCACCAGGGATTTCGTCGCGCCCAACGGCCGCGAGGCGGCCGCGGCGATGGCCGCCCTGGGCCAGCGGGTGCCGCTGGGCGCCAGCGACCTGGAGAACGCGCTGGTCACGGCTGCCGGGAGTTTCGGGGGCGACTCGAAGGCCGCCCGCACTATCGTCTTGATCGGCGAAGGCTCCAGCCGCGCCAACGCCATGGGACCCGATCAGTTCGAGAAACTCGCCTCCAGCCTCGTGGCGGAGCGGGCGCCGGTCGTCAGTTACGGGATCGGCCCGCGCATCGACCTGGAGATGCTCTATTCGCTGGCCGGCAAGACGGGCGGCCGGGTGATCGAAGGCGATCGCAATCTGACGGCCGAGCAGGCCGGCTCCTCGTTGGCCGCCGCCGCGCACGCGGCCGTCTATTGGCCGACCGGCGAGACGAAATGGCCCGAGGGCACCGAGGTCTATCCGAAGACCCTCCCGCCGCTGCGGAGCGACCGCGACACCGTGCTGGTGGGCACCACGAAGACGACCGCCGCCGAGAAGGTCGCGATGAGCGTCGAGGGGCCCGGCGGGCCCCGGAAGCTCGAATGGTCCGTCCCCGCGCTGCGATCGGACGCGAGCCAGAGCTATCTGCGGACCGTGGTCGAGCAGGCCCAGGTGGACGGCGGCGTCACGCTCCCGCTGGTCGATTCGGCCAGCCTCCAGACGGCCCGCGACAGTATCCTCGTGGGCGGTCGAAGCCTGGACAAGTTGGCCCGGGAGGCGTTGAAATCCAACAATCTGGACGGGGCCGAGAAGCTCGTGGCCGAGGCGCTCCGCCGCGATCCGCGCGATCCGGAGGCCGCGGCCATCCGCGAGGCGCTGGCCAAGCGGCGTGCGGGCGGCGGCGATGCGACGGCCCCCGCCGGCGCGGCGCCCGCCGCGGCCCTGCCCCCGCTGGGCGGAGCCAATGACCTGAGCTGGATCGGCAGCATGTTGCCCCCGGCGTCAGCCGCCGATGCGGCCTTCGTGGACGCCAAGAGCCAGCAGCAAACGGCCCAGGAGCAGGCGGCTCTGCTCGAAGTGCAAACCATCGTCAACCAGGCCCGCGGCCTCATGGGCACCGACCCCAAGAAGGCCCTCGACAACCTCCAGATCGAAATGGAGAAGATCCGGCAGTCGTCCGATCTTCGGCCCGAGCTCCACGACCGGCTGATCGGCATGCTCCAGGCGGCGATCCGCTCCGGCAAGTCCCGCCTGAACGAATTCGAGGTTCGCGAGCGGGCGCGGCAGGAGGCCGACGCGGCCGCCAAGGAACGGATGCTCGTGGACGACGCAATGAGGCGGCGCAGGGATAAAGTCAAGCAGTTGATGGACCGCTTCGAGTCCCTGATGCGCGACGGCAATTTCAAGGACGCCGAGGAGCAAGTGGCCGGCGAGGTGCAGAAGATCGTCAACAGCGAGATGGACAGGATCAACAACCCCGTTGCCGTCAATGCACCGCTCTATGCCCGGACGGCCGGCGCGCTCACCGACGCCCTGGTGACCCGGGTCGCGCGGCAGAAGGGCTTCCTCGCCACGTTGTACCAGGTCGAGAAGTCGCACGTTCCAATGGCGGACGAGCCGCCGATCGTCTATCCCGACGCCGACAAGTGGAAGGAGATAGCGAAGCGGAAGGAAAAATACAGCTCCAGCGACCTGGCCAAAGGCGGCCCGGCCGAGAAAAAGATCCAGGACGAACTGAAGAAGCCCACGACGATCGAGTTCGTCGAGACTCCGCTCCAGGACGTACTGGCCTATCTGAGCGACCTCCACAAGATCGCGATCGAGGCCGACAAGAAGGAGTTGGAGGGCCTGAGCATCGATCCCTCCCAGACCCTGGTGACGAAGAACCTCAAGGGGATCTCGCTCCGCTCGGCCCTGAAGCTCATGTTGGATGAGCTGGGGCTGAAATACGTGATCCACAACGAGGTGCTGCTGATCACCTCGCCGACCCGCGCGGAGAGCGAGGAGTTCCTGACGACGAAGGTCTACCCGGTGGCCGACCTGGTGATCCCGATTCAGACACCGCAGATGTCCGGCATGGGCGGGTTGGGCGGCCAGATGGGCGGCATGGGCAGCATGATGGGTGGCGGAATGGGCGGCGGCATGGGCGGAATGGGCGGTGGCATGGGCGGCATGGGTGGCGGCATGGGCGGCATGGGCGGCATGGGTGGCATGATGGGCGGCATGGGTGGCGGCGGCATGGGCGGCGGCATGGGCGGCGGCATGTTCAACGTCCCCATCCTCAATCCCCCCAAGCAAAACCCCAATGCGGCCCAGCAGCAGCCCTTCGGCAATGGCCTGAATGCCTTCTACGTGAAGGAAGAGGCCGTCCCGGCTCAACGGCAAGCGGGTACGACCGCACCGGCGAAGAAACCCCGGCCGGCGGTGATCGACCTCTCTCTGGCGCCGGGCGCCGACGCCGCGGCCGCGTGGGAGCGCTACTTCGCCGAGCACCCGGGGGTCGAGCCGGCCTCCGTTCGCCGAACGTCGCAGGAGTTGATGGAAGCCAAGAAATTCGACCAGGTCATAGCCCTGATCGAGGCCGCGCTGCGGAACCGGCAAGCCCAGCCCTGGATGTACGAGGGGTTGGGACTGGCCCTCCAGGCCGCCGGCCGGCCGAAGGAGGAGGTGGAGCGGGCGCTGATGTCGGCCGCCGATTTCGCCATGTACGCGACCGACCTGATGTGCCTCGGGGCCTACCTGGAACGCCTGGATCTGGACCGCCGCGCCCTGGGGATCTTCCGCCAGGTGGCGCGGATGGAGCCGCTCTGGCCCGTTCCCTATCTGCACGGCCTGAGAGTGGCCCAACGGCTCGGCGACGTGCAGGGCATCCAGTGGACGACGACGGGCATCCTCAGCCAGGCGTGGCCGCCGGACCAGGAGGAGGTTTTCAACAAGGCCCGCCGCATGGCTGCGGCGACGCTGGAGGACCTCCGCGCCAAGAAGCGGTCCGCCGAGGCCGACCGGTTCGAGAAGGCCCTCAACGAGGCGCTGTCGCGCGACTGCATCGCGGTGGTGTCGTGGACCGGGGAGGCCGACGTGGACCTGATGGTCAAGGAGCCCGCCGACACGGTCTGCTCGTTGCGGAACTGGCGGACCACCAGCGGCGGCATGCTGGTAGGCGACGTTCCGGCCCCGGACGGCGCGGCAAGCGCCCAGGGGCACACGGCCGTCTACGTCTGCCCGCAGGGGTTCAGCGGCTCGTACGAGCTGCTGGTCCGCCGCGTCTGGGGGAAGGTGACGACCGGGAAGGTGACAGTCGAGGTGTTCACGCACTTCGGCACGCCGCAGGCGAGGCACGAGTCGCAGAAGATCGCGCTGGATCGCGGGGAGGCTGCGGTGCAGTTCGACCTGGCCGACGGCCGCCGCAAGACGCCGCTGGCGGACCAGCAGGTGCGCAACGCCGCGGTGACCCAGGTGGCCATCAGCAAGCAGCAGCAGGTGCTCTCACAGCAGATCCAGATGCTCAATGATCCGCAGGCGCAGCAGCAGTTGGCGCAGGCGCAGAAGATGGCGGCCGCCATGGCCGTCGCCGAGGCGAATTATGGCGGACAGCAGGGAGGCGCGCCTTTCCCGTGGCCCTTCCCGACCCGCGGGGCCGTGGGATACATGCCGGTGATCGTTGTGCTGCCCGAAGGGGCCAACATGTCGGCCACGGCCGTGGTCTCCGCGGACCGCCGCTACGTGCGGATCACCTGTGTGCCGTACTTCTCCGCCATTGCGAAGGTCACGACGTTCAGCATGGATTCGGGGGCCACGAGCACGCAACAAGCCGGCGGTCCGAATGCCCCCGGAACCGGGGGACAAGGCTTCAGCGGGGTCGCCGGCCTCAACGGCGCCGGCGGCGCCGGCGGCGGCGGCGCCGGCATCTTCTGACCTTAGGTGTGGTAATCGGCGTTCAGCCGCACGTACTCGGCGGTCAGGTCGGCCGTCCAGAAGCGGACGCCGGCCGTGCCCTCGCGGAACCAGAGTTCGATGAGCGTGTCGCGGTGGTCGCGGATGGACTGCGAGACAGCCGGGCCGTCGAAGTCCACCGGCGCCCCGTCGTGGTAGAGCAGGTGGCCGTTCAGGCGGAGCGTGATCCCGGCCGGGTCCAGCGGCACGCCCGCATAGCCGGCCGCCGATACGATCCGCCCCCAGTTGGGATCGGCCCCGTGGATGGCGGTCTTCACCAGCGGGCTGTTGGCCACGGTCTTGGCGATGGCCACGGCCGCCGCGCGGTCGGCGCAGCCGGCGATCTCGATCGTCACCAGGTGGGTGGCCCCCTCGCCGTCGCCGGCAATGGCCTTGGCCAGCTCGGTCGTGACCTCGTCGAGTACACGGCGGAAGGCGTCCAGGCCGGGGCCGGCAAGGAGCGCACCACCGGCAGCGCCGTTGGCCACCAGGAGCACGGTGTCGTTGGTGCTCATGTGGCCGTCGACGCTCATGCAGTTGAAGCTCTCCTCGGTGGAAGCGCGGAGGGCGTGCTGGGCGAAGGCGGGGTCCAACGGGGCATCGGTCAAGATCAGCGCCAGCATGGTGGCCATGTTCGGGCCCATCATGGCGGCCCCCTTGGCGATCCCCACGATCCGCACCTCGCACCCGCCGATCGAAACGGTTCGCCCGGCAATCTTCGTCACGGTGTCGGTGGTGAGCATGCCGCGGGCGGCTGACTCCAGATGGGCGTCGTCGGCGCCGAGGCGCTCGGCCGCGGCGGCAATGCCGGCTTCGATCCGGTCCATGGGCAGGAGCGCCCCGATCACCCCCGTCGAGAGCACCAGGGCCTGCTCCTCCTCCGCGCCGCAGGCCGCGGCGGCCAGCCGGGCCATGCCGCGGGCGTCCTCCAGCCCCCGCGCCCCGGTGCACGCATTGGCCACGCCGGAACAGATCACCACCGCGCGGACCCGCGTGCCGGGCGTTCGGCTGCGGCAGAGCGTCACCGGCGCGGCGCAAACCAGGTTCTGCGTATAGACCCCCACGGCCGTGGCCGGATGCTCGGACACGACCAGCGTCAGGTCCTCTTTCCGCGGGTCGCGCTTGATCCGGCAATGTACGCCGGCCAGCAAGAAACCTTTGGGAATACGAATCGACATGGCGGGTAACCTCCTAAGACTCTGTCGCACCCAAACTGTTGAGTTGAACACGTTTCGTTTAGCGGGCGGGCTTGCCCGCCGTGCGATGCTCAGAACACGCCATGCTCCAACACGGCGGGCAAGCCCGCCCGCTAAACGAACTCGAGCGACGCCAATATCGTCACAGGAGCGCGGTCGTCTCCGGATAACCGTACATGACGTTGAAGTTCTGCACCGCCGCCCCGGAGGCGCCCTTGATCAGGTTGTCCTCGCAACAGATGATCAGGACCCGGCCGCGGACGACCCGCGCCGTCATGTCGCAGTAATTCGTGTAGGCCGAGTCCTTCGTTCCCGGCAGGTGCTCGACCACCCGGATGAACGGCTCGTCGGCGTAGAAGTCGGCCAGGGCCTCGATGACCTTTTCCTCGGTGACGGGGGCGGTCGGCCGGGCGTAGGCGGTGGTGAGGATGCCGCGGTCCATCGGCACCATCTGCGGCGTAAAGATCACCTCGACCGGACCGCCGGCGCCGATGCCCAGCAGCCGCTCGATCTCCGGCGTGTGGCGGTGGCGGCCGATGTTGTAGGCGGCAACGCTCTCGTTGCACTCGGGGTAGTGGGTCGTCAGCTTCAGCGTGCGGCCCGCGCCGGACACCCCGCTCTTGCTGTCGATGATGATGTCGCGGGGCTCGATGAGCCCCGTCTTCAAGAGCGGGAACAGC
>JBEKCP010000355.1:0-6570 GCA_050014815.1 Thermoguttaceae bacterium
CGTGTTGGTCCGGTCCCAACCACAATATGACCGCCACTCCATCGGGACAGAAACTGGTGGACGACCTGGACCAGGCGCGGCTGGTGTGGCGGAGCCAGCAGGCTATCGGGCTGAGTCAGGGCCACTTCAGTCACCCCTACTTCGACCATCTGTTCGCTCAGCCCACCTGCGGTGGCGGCGCCGCGCCGATCGTGGCCGACGGCAAGGTCTTCGCCACGCAATGGTTCCCCGACGGGAAAGAGTATGACGCCGAGGGACTCAAGAAACTTCAAGACGCCGCGGCGCAATGGGGCCTGAAAGAACCTACGCCGGCGATGAAGTTGCACGTCTCCAAGACCTGCCACGACTGGTATGTCTGCATGGACGCGGCCACGGGGCAAACGTTGTGGACGGCGGAGTTCCCTGAGGAGGCGGGGATGTACTATGGCAATAGCCATCCGGACCACAAGGGCGGGCCGACCGGCCTGACGCCCTGCTATGCCAACGGCAAGCTCTTTGGCCTTCACCTGTCGGGCTACCTCCGGGCCATGGACGCGAAGACCGGCAAACTGCTCTGGAAGCAAAAGGTCGCCGGAAACGTGCCCCAAGGGCGCGGCAACTGTAACTGCGTGATGTTCATCGGCGGCGTGGTGATGGTCGTGGGTGTCGGTGGCATCAACGCTTGCGATCCCGAAACGGGTGCGATCCTGTGGAAGGGAGGCGGCGACGCCGTCGCGGACCCGCAACGCCTCGTTCTCGACGGGAAAGAGTATGCTTTTACGAAGACTCATGAGGGCAAGTCGTATAGTTGCCTGGATCCGAAGACCGGCAAGGAGTTGTGGAATCTCGGCCCCCAGCCAGGCGGTACGTTGCTGGGGTTTACCTTCTGGATCAACGGAGACACCGTCGCGGTGCTGGAGGGCAAAGACGCAAAGGTCGATCCCGTGAAGAATTGGCAGGGATCAGTGTCGATCGTTCTCTATCGACTGACGCCGCAGAAGGCCGAGAAGGTGTGGGAAGTGCCCGCCCCCGGACCTTTGGAAGGGAGATGGGCGAGTGTCATGGCGCAGGAGAAGTACGTGGCAGTCTTCTCCAATGCATTGTCATCTGACAAAGCCTGGCTGCTGGATCGGGCCACCGGTAAGGAAGTCGCGGTCACGAAGGTCAGCGGTCCGGAAAACCACGGTTTCGTGGAGGTCGCGGAGGATCGCTTTTTCGTCAAGCCCGACGGCGTTCACGGCGGGATCCATTTCTCGATGATGGGCGCGACACCGGAGACCTTCAAGGTCATGGGCAAGGAAGGCTGGGGACCGAAGTTCCCGCACGCCTCGTCCTACGCCTACAAACCGACGACGATGCCGATCGTGGACGGACGGATGTACTTCCGCGGCGCCGACGGAATCTACTGCTATGATTTGCGAAAGACGCCGGCCATGCTCAAGGTCGAAACGGCACTCGAAGGCGCCAAGGCATCGGACGGCGCGGCGATCGACAAGGGCGATCTGCAAGTCGCCAATCGTTCGTTGGCCATGATTCGGAGCCTCAAACCTGACGAGGCGGTTCGCATCCTTGGCGATGCGCTCAAGGGAGACAAGCCCTGGTAGGCGTCCGAGCCTGCTGCGGTCTGGCCTCTCTGGGCAAACGGGCCGTTCCCGCGATCCCGCTGGTCCGCGAGGCGAAAGTCAAATGGGCCGCCGCCAGCGCCTTCGTGCGGGCGGCCGACAACACTACTATTGCAGCCCTGGAGAAGGCAGAATAGGACGCGACGGCGATCACATTCGTCGCCCTGCCGCCGTGGGGTTCCGATGGCCGTGACTACGGCAAGAAACCCCGTGAACAAGAACCAAATCTCCCAGCAGTATGCGTTACGGTATTCCAACGGAAAGGAAGAACGAAATGAAACATCCGATATTCGTTTGCGGTCTGCTGGTTGCGTGCATGAGCATGAGTAATCTGATCGCGGAGGACAAACAGGTGGAGGACCAAACGGCGACGCCGCGTTTGGTCGTTCTCAACGCCGGCAAGATACGCGCGGAAGTGTCCGCCGACAGCGAGAGTATCCAGGTCATGGTTCCAGAACGTCAAACCGTTGCGTCGCTACGAGTCTGGAGCGCGGTAAAGGGGTGGAAGGCGGACGCGTGTGGAACTTTCCAGTCACTGCCCGGCGGTGGAGTGTCCTGGGAAAGACTGCTCCATTATAGGGACAGTACCATCCGCGTCAAAGAGACCTTGTCGCCGGTTCCTGGGGAACCTTCCTTGCGCTGGGATATCGATGTTTTCGCTCCCACAAACGGCAACGTGACTATCGAGACTCATCTGCAATGGATGGGGCAGACCAACGCGATAGAATACTGGACCGCATGGGATAAGAGCGGCGCCAGTGCGATTGGTCCCATCGGTTCCGCATTGTACCAGAACCCGCTCTGTCTGATGCCGCTTCGCGACGCATCGTATGGCTTGGGAGACACGATGTCGGTTCCGATCGTGACGCTGGCGGACGTGGCGAACGATGTTGCCTTCAGTCTTGCGCAGTCGCCAAACGATTTTCTGATGGGCGTGACATTGCAGGTCAACCGGACGGGCGAGGCGAGTCTCGCCCGTAGTGGGCACCAGGCCGACAAAAGTGACGTTGCACTGCATTTCACCTCGCTGATCAGCGCACATGCCGCCGATTGGCGGGAGGGACTGGGTATCATGACGCGCGTGTTCCCGACCGCCTTCAATCCGGCCAGCGAACTGGCCTATCAGGTGGACGGCTGCGGCGCTTACTCCGGCGACGAGAACCCGATCCAGGTCGAGAAGTTCAAGAAGATGGCCTTCGGTTACAACTGGAAACTCTCCGACGATTTTGTCTACATGGGAATGTTCATCCCGCCCGTGAAGAACATCGACGAGCGATGGAAGCGGGCGTGTGCCGAGCCCCGCCCGCCAAAGAAACCCGACACGACCTCCTGCCGTCAACTCAACGACTATGCGAAGTACATGGCGAGCAACGGATTTCATGTGTTGAGTTACTTCAACATTACGGAGTATGGAAGAAAAATGACTGCACGGGAGATTCCCGCCGACCGTGCCGAGGATCCTAATCTCTGTCAAGATCCGGAGGCCTACCTTGCATTGAAACTATCCACGGGCAATCCGACGCCGAAGACGCCGGTTATCGGGCGATCGAACTGTTACGGCGCCTATGTCGTCGATCCGGGCGATCCGGTCTATCTGCAGTTCCTTGTCGAACAGGCCGGGCGCCACGTCAACCTGCTGCCTGACGCCTCCGGCGTGTGTATCGACCGTTTGGATCATGTCGGGAAGTTCAACGCGAACGCCCCGGTCACCACCTACGCCAACAACCGTTTTGCGGGTCGTCCGCTGCTGGTTTCCTTCCACCTCGCCATGGAGAAGATCGCCCCGATCTTCCACAAGGCCGGCAAGGTGATGTTCGCCAATCCGATCGGCACGTATCGCGTGGATGCTTTCCGGCATCTGGACGGGGTTTACGATGAGTATCGCAGTGAGCGGAATATCAACCGCGATGCGTGGATGTGCGTGCGCAAACCCATGACGATTTGGAATGCGCCAAAAGGCGATGTTGGTTTCCAGGAGGCGCTGTATCTCGCCGCGTTCCCGACGGCGCCGTTCCCCGGCAATAACCACACGGTAGGTCCCGATCCCAAGCTGGAACAGTGGTACCTCGATTACGGTCCATTGCTAAATGCGATTCGCGGCAAGCGTTGGGTGTTGTTGCCGCACGTGATCGAGGTGGAGAACGACGTTGCGTTGGCCAACTTGTTTGAGGTGCCCGGCGGATACGCCGCTCCAATCGTATTCGGCGGCGACGCCGCGGGCGCGCGGGTGAGTATCCGTGGACTGCCGCAATTGCCCGTTGCTTTCGATGTATTGCATCCGGGCAACGAGACACCGGTGGCGATAACGCCCAAGAATCGCGACGGCGTACTCGTGCTCGATGTGCCCCTTGTCCGTGGATGTGCGGTTGTCCGAATGAGAGTCAAGATGAAAGCGGCGATGAGCGTGCTCCTGAGCGGCGGTTGGACGGCTGTTGGCCGCGGCGACGGGCCCACCGGCAAGCTGGCTGCTCTGGACCCGGCCAAGGTGAAGGTCGGCGGCGAGATCGGCCGCCGCATCGACGTCGCCATCGCCAACAACCAACTAGTGGTCGACGTGGACGAACTGGTGGCAAAATGACCGCGGCCAACCGAATCGAAAACGTTCGCCCGGATAGCGTTCATGGCGGAATCCGCTTCTCGATGATCGTCGTTTGCCTCATGCCGGTTTGTGCGCTGTCTGGCTGCGGGCCCAATCGCGATGCCGGTGCGCCGCTCGCCAAGCAGACTGTGCCGGCGCTCTACAAGGATTGGCCGTTCGACAAGGAAGAAGCCCTGCGCCGACAGCGGGAGACGGCTGAAGCCCTGGGGCTCCCGGTTGAGAAAGACGTGGACTTGGGCGGCGGCGTAATGTTGCGTCTGGTGCTCATCCCGGCCGGACGATTCATTATGGGCAGTCCGTTCAGTGAACCATACCGCGGCGCGGCAGGGGCCAGCGATGAAACCCGGCATGAAGTGACGATCACTCGCCCGTACTACCTCGGCAAATACGAACTGACGCAGGAGCAGTGGCAGGCCGTGATGGGCGACAACCCGAGCACGTTCAAGGGGGCCGGGTACCCGGTGGAAAACGTCGGTTGGGTCGACGCACTCGCCTTTTGCGAGAAAGCGTCCTGCAAGTTGGGTCTGCCGGTCCGCTTGCCGACGGAGGCCGAGTGGGAGTATGCCTGCCGCGCCGGAACAACGAAGGCATTCGGGGAATCCGGCGAGGTCGAGGCCCTGGATGCCGCCGGCTGGTACGGCGCCAACAGTGGCGCGCAGTTGCATCGCGTGGGCGAGAAGGCGCCCAATCATTGGGGACTCTATGACATGCGCGGGAACGTCTGGGAGTGGTGCCAGGATTGGTTCGCGCCCTATTCGCCTGAGTCCGTCACCGACCCGCATGGTCCCGTGCAGGGCGAGGACCGCGTCCTGCGCGGCGGCTGTTGGCGGAACCCCCCGGATTACTGTCGCTCGGCCGCCCGGGACTTCGATCAACTGGAGGATCGTAGCGGTTTCGTCGGCTTTCGGGTCGCACTGGAGGCAACATGTCCGGGCCGCTTTGGTGGTCCAGCAACCTCTTTCGACCCTGTTGGGCGGACGCAAGTGACGCGGCCCCCAGCCCTTGTGGTTATCAAGACCTGGCAGAGTCAAGCGGTGTCGCGGCGGTTTGAACTCCGGTTTCGGGGTTCCTGCTCTTCCTATTGCCCACCAGTCAATCGCAGTTCATGATATTATAAGGTTGTGTCCGGCACCTATACGCAAGGAACACGAATATGGAACGGCAGTCTGATTCGGTCAGTCGTCGTCAGTTCATCGAGCGAACGCTGCAGGTCTCGGGGGCCGGGATCCTGGCCGGTTTGAGCCTGGAAGAACAGGCCCTGCTGGCCAGCGCCGCCGAGTCCTCGCAAGCGCCCGCCGCAAGCCTCCCGGAACAGCCCTTGCCGGTTGGGGTTATCGGCAAGCTCAAAGTGAGCCGGTTGATCTGCGGCGGGAACCTGTTCAGCGGTTTCGCCCACAGCCGCGACCTGGCCTACGTCTCGGCCCTGATGAAGCAGTACTTCACGGACGAGAAGATCATGGACACGCTGGAACTTTGCGAGCGGTGCGGCATCAACACCACGGTCATGCGGTGTGACGAGCACATCGTCGGCGTGCTCCGCAAGTACCGCAAAGAGCGCCATGGCAAGATCCAGTGGATCGCGCAGGCGTACCCCAGGGGCCGGAACTTCGACAACATCAAACTGGCCGTTGACGAGGGGGCCGTCGCGGCCTATCCCAAGGGCGAGCTCTGCGATGCCATGGCGGCCAAGGAGCAGTTCGATATCCTGGGCAAGGCCATCGAGTTCACGCGCAGCAACGGCCTGGTTGCCGGGATTGGGGCCCACCTGGTCGAGACGCTCCAGGCTGCCCAACAGCAGCAATTGGGGCCCGATTTCTACGTGAAAACCTGCAACAGCGTCGGCTACCAGTCGAAAGAGCCGGAGGCCATCGGCGAGTTCATGAAAGACGTCGCCAAGCCCTGGATCGCCTTCAAGGTGCTCGGGGCCGGCGCGGTCACGCCCCAGGAAGGCTTCTCTCTGGCGCTGAAGATGGGCGCCGATTTCCTGAACGTCGGCATGTTCGACTTCCAGGTGCGCGAAGACGTGGCCATCATGCGCGACCTCCTGGCCAAGGAGTCGCCTCGCAAGCGCCCATGGCGGTCGTAGGCGGCGCCAATTCGCACGGATGACTGGCTTCTCGAGAACCGGAAAGGCATCAAACCATGAGACACTGGACAATGTGCGTTGTGAGTTTCGTTGCGGCGGCGGTCTTCGGTATGCCTGCGACGGCCGATGGAGGGAAAGACGCCGGTGCAGGCGACCGGACCAAGACCGCCAAGGAGCAGGCCGACTGCTACGATGCGACGAACTCGGCCTACGAAGTCAATCTCGCCGGCGGCAAGGAGAGCATCTCCCTTAGGCTCTTCTGCCGCAGCGGCCGGTTCACGGCA
>JBEKCP010000356.1:0-6530 GCA_050014815.1 Thermoguttaceae bacterium
GATGGAACGTGCGCCGCCGCTGGCGGTTGTCCTCAAGCGGTGGATCCACTGGCCGGTATGGGCATTCCAAAGGATCACGCCGTTCCCCAAAAGGTCGAGGGGGTCCATCCAACGCCCAGCACTGGCCAGTAAGTTTCCGTCTGGGGAAAAACAGACCGCGTTGGCCTGGTCGTCATGCCCGACGAGATCATATTCGAGCCTTCCGGTCTTGATGTCCCACAGCTTCAGCCGGCCGGGACCTGTGGGCCGCAGGCCCGCCCGAGTTACCTGGGCAAAACCCTCGGAGAAGTCGGCAAAGGAGCCGCCGCATACGGCCAACAGGCGGCCGTCGGGCGAAAACGCCAACGACGCGACGCTCCCCATCGCTCGCTTGAGCGATTTCCACTTCTCCGGGGTCTCCTTGTCCGCGAGTTTCGCCTTCTCGTCGTCCAGCGACCGCACCAGCTCGCCGGTCCGCGCATTGAACAGTTTGACCTGGCCAATGCTGGTCCCGACGGCCAGCAGGTTCCCATCGGGCGAAAACGCGAGAGCCGTTGCCTCAACGTGGGAGACTCGTTCGGTCGCGGCGAGCACCGCGTCTTCCTCGGCCGTAGTGAGCTTCAGCGAGACGACCGTCTTCCCCGTCTGGGCGTCCAGAATGTCCGCCGACGGCTTCCAGTTGTCGCTTACTATGCTCTTTGTGCTCGTTTGATGGATGATCGTCGGGTTGCCATTCGCAATGGCGATCAGTCTGCCGTCCGCCGAGCAGGCAATCCTTGCGCTGTTGCCGGTTGTGCGGGCCGCAAAATGGTGGAGGCGTCTTGGCATGGCTTCCGTCGTTTTCGGCTGTGACTTGTCCGGGTGATCGAACTTCTCCAATGCGGCCTTGGCCCTCTGGTTGCCGCTCGCGGCGGCTGCCACCAGGTGTTGCGAGACCCCGTTCCAAAGGGCACGGTGTTCGGGGTTCTCAAGAACGCCCACAAGGAAATCCACTGCCTTTTCGTTATTTTGTTCGGCCGGTTTCTGAAGGGCAAAGACTGCCGATGACAGCAGGATTCCCCATTTGTCGTGGTGAAGAAGCATCTCAAGCGATTCCGCGTGACCGGCAGCCGCCGCAATGCCAAGTGCGTCCGGGGCAAACGAACGCAGGTGCAGTGTTCCGAGGGATCGTTTGAGCGCCTCGAACGCCTTCTGATTGCCCTTGCCCGCCTGCTCGCCTAGCAGGTTGAACGCCGCACGCATGAGAACCAAATTGGACGAGACGCGACCTTCCTCCTTGCGGTAGTCGATGTCTCGATAAAGTTCCGCGGCCGTATCCCGAAGCACGTCGAAGGCAGCCTGATCGCCATTGACGATGCGCTCGGCCAAGGCTCGCATTGCAGCGACGGTAGGCTGAGGTGACCTTCCTTTTTCCATCTCCGGTATTGCGCTCTCGACGGCCGCGGCCGGCGCGTCGGGCACAACCACCTGCACGTCGGTTCTCTGTCCGGGATGAAGCGAGACGTTGCGGAACTCGACCCACGCGTAGGGACGCGCCTGCAACCGGAACTCGTTGATGGAGGACAACGGCAGCCCCTCGAAGAACGCCTCGCCGTTGTGTGCGATCGAGCCTATCCAGGACGCGCGTTCGCCGCCGTCGCGAGTGACGGCTACCAATCGCATTCTCCAACTGCCATACGGCTCGTCAGAGACCAGGGCGACGCGCGTGCAATTCACGCCATGACGGCTGGCGGGCTCGGCCTTCAAGAATTTGACGGTCCAGTCGCGACCCTCTCGATGGTAGGTCGACGCGCCGAGGCTATCGGCATTCTGCGTGATCAGGGTGTCCCACGGGCCCATGTCGATGCCGACTCCGAGTTTGGCCTTTTCGGCCGAGTTGTCGAGTTCCGCGCAGAACAAGTGGCAGTCTCGGACCGTTTCTCCGTGCAGGTCAAGGATTCCCACCGCCCCCCAACTGCCGGTAGAAGGTTCGATTCTCCAAACCGGCGAGGAAGTATCGGCGGGCAGGCCCGTGATGCGGTACAGAAACGCCAGCGGCTTCCCCTTCTTGGGAAAGGACCATTTCGCCGGCGCGGGCAGGGATGGACCAATATCATCTGCGGCCGAACCATCCGGCTTCCACCAACGAGATTCCTTGGTGGGCGGGTAGTTGGTAATGCCCAGCAGTTCCACCGAGCCCCCGTTGGGCAGCGCGGCGGGAAGGGTTGCCGGCGGCACGGTCCACAGAGCGCCGATCTTCCCATGATTGTTAAACATCACCTTGAAATCAATCTTGTTGCGTTCCCAGTTCCCCGGGACGTAGACGGTATGGTCGATATAGCCCATATGGCATTCTTCCGTCCGCAACTGCCCGCGTCCGAGGAACTTCCCGCCCACGACGGCGAGTTGGTCCCAAATCTTCTTCAACTCCGCGGGCGGAACGGTTTTCTTCATCTGGTCGTCGAAGTATTCCGTTGCCTTTTCAAATTGTCCCTGGCTCATCAAATCGACGAACCGGCCGGCGTCGTTCGCGTCGAAGTAACGGACGTCAAAAGCCGGGCCACCTGCCCTCGCCTCGCCTGTGGACCCGATCCGCGTTTGCAACAGCTTGTAGCGAATCTTCACTCCGTGTGGTCCGCTCGGTTGATGGGTATAGCCGAGGAATTGAAGCACGCCGAGCGCGCCCTTGCGGGTCTTGAACCAGACGGTCACAGGCAGTTCCTTGCCAGCCGTGATAACTGCCGGCGTGGCCCCGGTCGCTTGTTCCATGACCTTGAGCACGTCGGCTGGCGGCAGGTCGTCCCACATGCGATTGTCGGGCATGGGAAAGACGGCCAGGTCGAATCCCAGCAAGGGATCCTTGGCCAGCAGGTCAACGCCGTTTTTCGCCGCCCAGGCGCGCAACTGAGCTACATTGAGCCCGTCCACTTCCTTCGGATCGGGCGGGTCATGCAACTTGCCCGTCTCCAAGTCGAGGAAGATGTTGTGCTTGCCATCCGGACCGAGCGTCCGTTCGATCACCGGGCCGAAGACGGGCGGGGCCTTTGCCTCGCCGCCGGCCGGCGTCTCTGCTTCGACCGCCTTTGTCTCCTGCGCGGGCTTTTCCGCCACCGTGTGGGCCGTCTCCGGCTGGCGCGCAGGCCGCCGTACCGGCTGGTCGGACTCCTGTGCTCTTAGGGACTCCTGCGGCGACGCTTCATGGCGTATGAACATCTCCGGCGTCAGCTCCTGAAGGGATATGAGTTCCAGGGACGGGTTGTCGGCAATCGCCTGCCGCATCTTGTCGGGCTGCGCGGTCAGGAAGGAGCCGACCAGCGCCCCGTCCTTGACCGTCGTCCGAAAAAAGCTCGCGCCTCCAAGGCCCGTCGACTCCGACCGGAGCGTCGAATGCTCCGAGAAGTTGGCAAGGAACTCCCCCGGCGTTTTGGGCGCGAATCCTTTGACCGATCGGAAGGTGGCGAGATAGGCGCCGCGGACCAACTCCGCCAGCCATTTGCGCGCCTCCTCCGGATTCTTCTCAACGCCATTCGTTCCTTTGTGGTAGGCGGCCCAGAGGTGATACTTGGCCCAGAAGTTTCCAGATTCCGCGTCGCGCAGTTGTTCTGCCAGATACTGCCGCTGCGCCTCGCCGGAGGGACCCATCCCCTTACCGTGCTGAACAATCGCAGCTTCCGCGCGCGTCCACGAGAGATCCGCCAAGCGCGGCGTGGCGGGATTGATCTTCGACTTGGCGTCGGTCGTCAGCGCGCCGCGAATCTCCTGGTCCGCCAGGCGGATGGAAAGGTCGCCGAAACGGTCCTCGCCCTCGCTCCAGGCGCCGTTGAAGCGGCGCTCGATCCGCGACCATTTCAGTTCGATCTTGCCCGGCCCCTTGCCCACGGTGTCGGTGTACGTGCCGGTGTACTGTCCGGGCGCGGTCTCGGTGAGCACAACCTGGCCCCAGCCCTCGCCCGACCACTGGCCCGCGATGTCGGGCGGTTCGGTCGCTTGCATCGCCAACATGCCGGCAAGAACAAATCCCAACGCGGTAAGCATGGCAAGGGTTCCTACGAAGAGAGTCCTGCGGTTACACCAGCCCGAAGCGCGAGCGAGGATCCCTCGCTTGCGCTTCGGGCTAGTGAGGGCGAGAGTGAGGGGAAGCCCCGCCGGCAACGGCACGCCGGCCGGCTGCTGCAAGTGGGCCAGGCAACCCTCAAGCAGCTCGCTGACTTCCTTGGCCGAAGCGAATCGGCGCGACGGGTCCTTTTCCAGCAGACGCTCGACGATGCCGACGAACCAAGGCGGCAACTCGGGATTGCGCGAGGCCATGGCCGGCGGCGGGTCGTCGATCAGTCGCCGCAGGGTGGCCATCGTCGAGTCGGCGCGGAACGGCGAAACCCCGGTGGCCATCTCATAGAGCACGCACCCCAGGCTGAAAAGGTCCGAGCGGCCGTCCAGCGGCTCGCCCTTCGCTTGTTCGGGCGACATGTACTCGGGCGTGCCCGCGATGACTCCCCAACGGGTCATCGACACGTCGTCGGCCGCGCGGGCCAGGCCGAAGTCGGTGAGCACCGCCCGCTCGACCCCCTTTTCCAGCAAGATGTTGGCCGGCTTCACGTCGCGGTGCACGAGCCCCTGCTCGTGGGCCGCGGCCAGCCCGGCCGCCGCCTGCATGCCGATCCGCAGGACCTCGTTGAGTTCCAGCCGGCCCTGCGCCGTGAGCCGTTGGGCCAGCGACTCGCCGGCCACCAGCGGCATGACCAGAAACGGCAACCGCCCGCCGGGTTGCACCTGGTGGATCGCCAGCACGTTGGGATGGACCACGGCCGCCGCGGCCTGGGCCTCGCGGGCGAAGCGTTTCTTGGCCAGGGAGCTTTGTGCCAGGTGCGGCGACAGCACCTTGATGGCCACGCATCGCTTCAACTCGCGGTCGAACCCCTTCAAGACGACCCCCATCCCGCCCCGCCCGATGATCTCCAGGACGTCGTAGCCGCCGAGGCGGCCCAGCAGGCCGGGCTCGTCCGACGGCTCCAGGTGTTCCACGGTGAAATCGGCGTTGGACCATTCGTCGCCATCCGCACGCGAGTACCCGGGCAGGGCATCATCGAGTTCATCGCCTTTGAGCATGGCTGCCGCCTCTTGGCGCCAGGCGGCGCCGCCGGCCATTTCCGCCAGCGCCGCGCCGCAGGCCTCGCACTCGTCCAGGTGGCGGTGCAGCAGTTCCTCGCGCTCCGGGGGCAGTTCCCCGACCAACGCCGATTCCAGCAGCTCGGTCGAACATGGACTGGTCATTTCACTTTCTCCTCTTCAGCCACGGCGGCCCGCAGCCGGGCCAACACGCGGCAATTGGCAACTCGCACCGCCCCGGGCGTCATCCCGAGTTTCGCCGCGGCGTCCGCCGCGGACGTTCCGATGACGCTCGTTTCCCAAAAGGCTTGCCAGGTTGCCGGACGGACTTCGCCTTGCACTCGCTGGCTCGCCCGGAGAAACAGGGCACGACGCAACTGGCGGTCGAACTCGATCGAATCCGGGTCGTCGGCGGCGGGCAGCATGTCGCGCAACGATTTCAGGTCGCTCCCCCCTGCCGGCGTCGCTCGCCGCCCGCGCTGTTTCAACCAGTTGACGACCAGATTGCGAGTCACCCGCCCCAGCCAACTGCGAAATGAGCCGCTGGGTTTCCTCGGTTGCCAACGGTCGATGCTCCGGCTGACGGCCAGTAGCAGTTCCTGCATGACGTCGCGGGCGTCGGCGTCCTGTAGCCCGCGCTGCCGCAACGAGCGGTAAATCACGGGCTCATAAAGGGTTACGAAGTCCACCCAGGCTTCGTGATCTTCCGAGTCACAGAGCCGCAGCAGCAGGCTCGCGCGGGTGGTAGGGGTGAGCGGCATGGTCGTCCTCGCTCTATTATAAACAACCGAAATCGCCGGGCGTTACACGGCCGCTTGCCCCCACAGCGGCTCAATGGTCTCGAAAAATGGCTCCTGACGCCTTTTGAGCCTAATCCATAAGAGGGTTTTCAACTGCCCACCAGTGGTCGTCGATCTTCTTGTCGACGTGGTTCAGGCGGCCGGGCAAATCGGTGGAGTAGTCCGTTACTGGCTTGGGCGGCGAGGCCTCGGTATATGCAAAGCCAAACTCGCCCGCGTGGCCACTGTCCCTGGTTTTGATGACTACCGCCAGGCTCCCGTCCGCCGCCCTCGCCGCCCAAACGTCGCCTACGCCGTCGCGCTCGACGATTGTCCCCGCCCGGACCGCTGCTTCATCCGGCTTCACCCTGCGCAGCGATTTCGGACTGGTGATGTCGTCCAACCTCAACTCGAGGCTCTCGCCCGGCTGGATTCCAATTGCGTTGACCTGCTCGACGATCGCCGCGAAGCGGGCTTGATCGAACGGCCCGGGGTTCTGTTCGGCGAAGATTAGCGTGGCAAAGACCAGCAGCCCCCCGATCGGTGTCAGCGCGATGGCCCCTCCGAGGGCTATAGGAGCGGCCGCCCCCGCGGCGAGGACCCACTTCTTCCTGACGCCGGCCAAGCGAAGGCTTGCCCAGATCACGATGGCCAGTCCGAGCGGCAAAGCAATCCATCCGGCAATCG
>JBEKCP010000357.1:0-6516 GCA_050014815.1 Thermoguttaceae bacterium
AGTACCCGTCCGGCATGGACCGTGGGCGCGGCGTCCAACCAGGCGTCCACCAATGCCAGCCCGGTGGTCTTCGACATCACCGGCAGCGGGACTGTCAAGGGCCTGTTCCTGGTGGGCGGCATCGCCAACGCCCAGAACAAGAGCAACCACGATGCCAGCGGCATCTTGTGGGCCACGGCCCTTTTCGGGACCGGCGATGTGCCGGTCAACGCCAGCGATCAGTTGAAGGTGACGTACACCGTCAGCGCGTAACGGGACTCCCTCGCCCGAGGTCGGGCGAGGTCTTCCACAAGAAGCCTCGCCTGGCCTATCTTTCCCCTCTTTCTCTCTGAGGAACCACAATGGCCTACGAAAGATTCGCAAACGGCGGACTCTCCTCGCTGGCGGCGGGAATCGACAACGCCGTGACGAGCCTGACGGTGGCCTCCGCCATCGGGTTCCCCACCGGCGGCAACTTCCGCATCACTATCGACAGCGAGATCATGCTGGTCACCAATGTGCAGGGCAAGATTTTCACGGTCACGCGGGCACAAGAGGGCACGTCGGCCGCTTCACATGATGCTGCCACTGCCGTCTTCCACGTTCTCACCGCCGGTGCCCTAGCCCAGCGGGACATCGAGCAGTTTGCCACCGGCCTGATTACCGACCGCGATGTGGCCGGGCAGGCAGGGCGGCTCTTCCTGCCGACCGAGGGCCTGGTGCATCAGGACAACGGCACCCTCTGGGACATGCTGCCGCTAAGCCGCATGACGCCGCCGGCCAGCGCCAGCTTCGCCTGGGTCAACCAGGGGACTTCGACGGTCGCTGACACCAAGGGGATGATGGTGCTGGCCCCGCAGAGCACGGCGGGCACGGACAGTCTTCGGTGCCTGGTCAAGGCTGCGCCGCAGACTCCTTATGAAATCACGGTTGCCATGTTGGCAGTGAATCCCCTGTACGACAGCAGCAGCACCATCGGCCAGTTTGGCGTCTGCTGGCGCGAGAGCGGGTCCGGCAAGCTGCTCACTTACGGCTGGGGCACGACGAATTATCCGCTCACCTTTTCGTACTCCCAGTGGACGAACCAGACGACGCTCTCGGGCAACATCTTCCAATACAGCGCCCCGATGATTTCGCCGTTGTGGGTCAAGCTCAGCGATGACGGCAGTAACCGTATGGTCAAGGTGTCGAGCGACGGATTCAACTGGGAGCCCGTTCAGGCCCTCCAGGGACGCACGGTGTTTCTTACGGCCGATCAGGTCGGCGTGTTCGCCAACAGTTGGAAGACCTCCAACGGCATCCCGCGAGTGGTCTCTGTCCTGCATTGGAGGGAAGCATAATGGCCGAGCTATTCAAGAACCTTGCCAGCACCACGCTCAGCGGAGACATCGACAACAGCACTACGTCGATCAACGTCGCCAGCGCAATGGGCTTTGCCAGCGGCAATTTCCGTATCCTGATCGACAGCGAGATCATGTTGGTCACCGGCGTCAGCGGGACGACCTTCACGGTCTCTCGCCACCAGGAGGGGACTTCGGCCAGCGCACACAGCAACGGCGCGGTGGTAAAGCACGTCTTGACGGCCGGTGCCTTGGATGCCCACGACCAAAACGACCTGGCGGCCTATGACACCTATGCCAACCGGCCCGCCGCGGGCACGCCCGGCCGCATCTTCCTGCCGACCGATGGCCTGTTCATCGAGCGCGACAATGGCGCATCGTGGGAGAAGCTCGGCCCGATCTGGCCCATGACGCCGCCGCAATCCTCGGATTTACCGACCTGGGTGAACCAAGGCACTTCGACGTGCATCGACAACAAAGGGGCCATCTGGCTGCAAGCTGCGTACAACAACGGCGAGTCCATCCGCGGCCGGGTGAAGGCTTATCCGGCCGGCTCGTTTACCGTAGAAATGGCGTTCATCCCCAACATCTGGGCCTATGCCAGCAGCGGTGTCGCGGCGGGCCTTATGATCCGCGATTCCACGGGCGGCAAGATTGTGGCCTACGGTCTCGGTGGCGGCAGCGGCAGCATGGAAATTCACGGCTACAACTACAACAGCGCCACCTCGCTAAGCGGTAGTATCACAGGCTGGCCGAGCGCCATGCACTTCTCCGAACAGGCCGTGATCTGGCTGAAGTATTACGACGACGGCACAACCAACCGGGTGATTTCGTGCTCGTTGGATGGTGTCACCTGGACGCAACTGGTCAGCATCAGCCGAACCGACTGGATGACGCCCAACCAGATCGGCATATTCGCCAATGGCGGCGACGGTTACTCCTCGTCCTACGGGCAGGTTGACGGCGGCATCACGGTCCTGAGTTGGAGGCAATACTAATGGCTGAGAAGTTCACCAACAACGCCGTCACCACCCTATCGGCCGCAATCACGACCACGACTGCCACCAGTTGCACGGTGACGGACGCCACGGCGTTTCCGACCACCGGGAACTTTCGCATCAAGATCGACAGTGAAATCCTCCTTGTGACTGGCGTAGCCGGGGCCACCTTTACCGTCACGCGCGGGGTCGAAGGGACCGTGCCTGCCACCCACGCCAGCGGTGCCACGGTCATTCATCTCTTGACCAAGGGTGGTTTGGAGGCGCGGGTCGCCAACCGGTTCGTCTCTGATCTCTACGCCAATAAGCCGGCGGCCGGGGTCAAGGGGCGGCTCTTCCTTCCGACGGATGGACTGTTCTTGGAGTACGACGACGGCGCGGCCTGGCATCAGTACGGGCCGTGCCGCCGGTTCAAGGCCCCGCCGCAAACCGGCTGGTCGTGGGTCAACCAGGGCAACGCCACGGCCACCTTCGTGGGCGGGGCCATGCTGCTTGAAGACCCCGATCTGGATGCCGTAAGCCCGCAACTTCGCCTCTACGTTCGGCCACTGGCGGCCGGGACGACCACCATCACCGTGGCATTCACCTACAACGGCATTGCCTCGATGGCAGGTCCGAAGGCCGGGTTCTGCGCGCGGGACGCTGGGGGGAGCGAGGACGGCCACCTTTCGACCTGGGGCCTGCGGGAACTCAGTGCCAGTACCTATCCGTTTCTCGAACACGTCCACTATACGTCGCCAACCGCCACTGAGGCTACCCCATCGGCCGATGGTCGAAACCTGTGGCCGAATTGGCGGGCGTTCTGGGCCAGGTATTCGTGGGAAGGGAATTACAAACGCTGGTGGTATTCGGTCGATGGCGTGAATTGGATCAAGTGGTGGGAAGACACGCTCACCTCATACAACACGCCCAGTCAGTTTGGGGTCTTCATCGACCCGCTGAACAATGCTCAGAAGATTTCTCTGTCGCTACTTTCTTGGGAAGAGAGCTAAGCGATGGCGCAGACCGGCCAGCTAGGTATTGCTGATTCCCTGTTGACGAACGTGCAACTGGCGTTCGCCGTCGCCCCCGATGCCCTGCCTGCGCTCACAACGCAGGACGGCCGGCTCGGTTGGCAACTGGGAGGCACGGTCCTCGGCGTCGTTGGGGTAGTCGGTCCTTTGACCTTCTGCCTCTCGGCGGGGAGCGTGCTGGCGATTGCGCAGACGGCGGACCCTGCGCCGACGATCGTGGCCCACCCTTCGCCCCATTGGACTTTGGGCGGTCAAGACTCCTCGCCGGGCAACATGCAGCCGGCATTTACGGGCACGGACGCCCCCTTGCCCGCGCTTACCAGCCAGGGCGGCCGGCTCGGCGGCCAACTGGGCAGTACGGTGTTGGCCCTTGACGGCGTAACTGGCCCGTTGGTCAGCAACCTCTCAGCAGGAAGCGTACTGGCGATTGCTCACACGGCGGCCCCAGGACCGACCTTCGCGGCACATGCGTCCCCTCGGTGGGTTCTCGGCGGCCAGGACGCTTACCTGGGCGGCCAACGAATGGCCTTCGCCGGGGCGGACTCGCCACAGCCGACGACCGGCACGCAGACGGGCAAGCTCGGCACGTCTGCTTCGCTCCTGGCCGGGATGCGAATGGCCTTGGGCGAGCAAGAAGGAGGAGGCGGGGCAACCATAACCTTCGTGGCCGCCGCGAGCGCCTTGGTGGCGTCGAGCGATGCGGCCGTGGCGGGCGTCGTGCGCGCCCCCGCGGCATCCAGCACACTCGCCTTGACGGATGCGGTCGGCGTCGGCTGCGTCCGCGATGAGATCGCCGCCAGCGCGCTTGTCCTGAACGACGCTGCCGTGGCCGGGGCCGTGCGCGAGGTGGCGGCGGCCGACGCCCTCGGCCTGACGGACGCCGGCACTGCTGCTTCGGTCTTCGTGGCCGCCGCCGACTCGGTGGCCAGTCTGACCGCAGCGGCCGACACGGCGGCCGTGCGGACGGTGGCGGTGGCCAATGCGATTGGTTTGACGGCCGAGGCCGCCCGCACGGCCTCGATTGCGCTCGGTGCCGAGTCGGCGATTGCGCCGGCAACGGCGGCCGACGCTTCGGCCGTGCGGGCGGTGGCGGCGGCCAGCACGCTCGATCTGACGGATGAGGCCGACCGCACGAGCCGCGTCATCTGGACGCTTGCAGTAGAATCCGCGATCAGCCTTGGCTCGGCCTTGGGCCTTTGCACCACGCTCAACGTGGGTCTGACCAGTCCGCTCGATCTGGCCAACACCGCCGTGCGTACCGCGCTGCGGATGCTCGCGGTCGAATCGGCCATCAACACGGCGGCAACGGCCAGCACTGCGACCATCCGCCCGCTGACGGCGGCCAGCCCGCTTGCCTTGACGGCCGTGGCTTCGGGCCGCAAGTCCGCGACCAGCGCTGCTGGGTCCGCGCTCTCGTTGGGGACGGCGGCCAGTGTCTCGGTGGCGCGGGCCGTCTCGGCGGACAGCACGCTTGCTGTGACGCAGGCGGCCGTGGGCGGTGTGTTCCACGAAACGGATGTCAGTGTTGAGGACTTCCTGTTCGACCTGGACGCTTCGGCAGACGTGGCGGTCGTTCGGTCGCTGTCGGCCCAGAGCGCTCTCGCCCTGGCCCAGACGGAGCAGACCGCGCGGCCCTGGTACTTGAATGCTGAGACGCTGATTCAGACCGCCAGCTACGAGTACGACGGACAGACCGACACGTTCCGTCCGGTATACGAGGGGCTGCAAGATGCGGCGAACGTGGCCCGGCCGCTCATGGCGGGGGCCAGCCAGGCAATTCCGCTGGTGCAGTCGGCGTCGGCGGTGCGGGTGAAGCCGATCGCCATCAACGTGTCGGCCGAGAGCGTTTTGGAACTGCTGGGCGAAATCCACCCCAACCCGACCGGGGACACCGGCAACTGGCTCTCGTTCTCGCAGACCGCCACGGTAGATAAGTGCAAGACTACGAAGTCCGCCTTGGCGTTGACCAGCCAGGCGGCGGCGGCGCGGAGCGGCCCGCGCGGAGCGGCCTCGGCGCTGAACCTGGGGCAGGCGGCCACTTTCAGCCTCACGTTTGCCGGCGTCCGCCAGCAGTATCATCCCTTCGTTGGGGCGAAGGCAGCGGGAGCGCCGACGCCCCCGGCCGTGACGGTCGGGCCGCCCGAGCATAGCGATCTTCCGTTCCGACTGTTCTCTCCGGCGACCGGCACCGTGACCGACTCGGTGACGCTTCGAGCGCCGAACCTGGGAAACAAGGACCGCCTGAGCTTCAACCGCATCGTGCGGGAGACGCGCGGCGGCACGCTCGTCGTCTTCGCCGACCCGATCTGGCCGAAGCTCGAAACCCTCGTGCTCAGCTTCTCGGGCCTCCACAACGCGCAAGCCCAGCAGTTGCTCGCCTTCCTGGAGACGCACCTGGGCGAGGAGATCGGACTATTGGACTGGGAGGGGCGGTGCTGGAAGGGCGTCGTGATGACGCCGACGAACCCGGTGGTCCAGGACGGCCGCGACAGTTACTCGGCGAGCCTGGAGTTCGAGGGGGAGTTGGTGCCCGCATAGTGGCTACTTGGTGCTTGGCGGGGAGATGTCCATGTTCACGCTTGCAGCCCCATATCCGTTCTTGCAGACCACGACGCTGCTGCCCAACCCGCAGCTTAGCGACCAGGAGGGTCTGACGGCGACCGTGACCCGCAAGACGGCGATGGACGGCACACGCTACACTTACGTCAAGCGGAAGGGCGACCGTCGCAAGATGAAGTGGACGTTCCGCGTGATGCGCAACAAGGGGCTTGAGCTACGGGCCTTCCTCTATGCCTACTTCGCCTCGCCGGTGAAGATCACCGACCACAACGCCCGCGTGTGGGTCGGCAACTTCACGAACAACCCGTTCGAGTTCGACACGCCCGAGGCGGCGGGACCGCCGATCCCGCCGCTGCCGCGCGGCGAATTGCAGATGATCGACCTGGAGTTCGAGGGAGTCGAGCAATGAGAAACATATCCCAAGCGGGACTGGCAAAGCTGGCGTCGCGCTACGGCAACGAACCCATCACCATCATCGAGGTGGACTGGGTGGACGGCAGCACCGCTGGCTACGCCGACCGCACCATCGGCGACATTCCGGGGCGGATCGTGGAAGTCGGCGACCTGGACAACGCAGTCAACGTCAACGGCAACGGCAGCGACGGCCAGAGCACCGGCGGCAGCACC
>JBEKCP010000358.1:0-6506 GCA_050014815.1 Thermoguttaceae bacterium
GGAACTGGGGCGGACGCCGTCTGCCACCTCCGTGGCCTCTACCTCAGCGAACCGGCCTGCTGGGATTCCTTCTGGGCTGCGCCCCCCAATTAGCCGCTACCCACAAACATGACGCTCACACCGTGACCCTAGGGAAGTTGCCGGCCGGCAGGTCCCCCCGGCGCGGCCTCGGCCTGCCGCTTCCACCAGATCTGGATACGCTCCGGGCCTCCGAGCGAACCGAAGCGGTAGCCCTCGACGTGGAGGGCGGCCAGAACCGAGTCGGGGACCACTTCCAAGCCAAAGCAGCCAGGCGACTGGCCGTGCCGCCTGAGGAGGATTCGGGCAGCGGTGGCCCCCAGCTCGGGGCCGTCGGCGCGGCCCAGGACCAGAGAGTCGCGGCGACCCGGGAGCCCCGCCAGCCAGTCGTCCACCCCGTGCCAGGGATCCCGCGCGGCGATCGATAGCGCGGCAAGCCAGGGGAACTCGTAGGGCCCCAACGACGTCGGCGGCAAGACCCGCTTGTGCTGGATGGCTTCCAGCAGGCCCGGCACGGCATCCTTGGTGCCGTCGATGGCCAGCACGGTACAGATCATGCCATGGAGACTGGACCGCCCGCCCGGCAGACTGAATCCCGTGTCGTCCAACGCGGGATCGTCGTCCATCAGCAGGTCGTCGACCAGCCGGAAGTACCGGCCGGCGAACCGCGACACTTCCCGGGCATCGAGCCCGGGGAGAAGCCAGACTTCCCTTTCGCCCAGCGGGCGCCTCTCGGCGAGGAAACGATCGGTGGTGCGGCGACTCATCGCGACCAGTCGTTCGGTCATGTCGGTCTTTGAACAATAGGCATACGCCATCTTCCGCCGGGGCGTCGAGAGGTTGACGAGGTGGAACATCAAGCCGGGCAGCTTCGGATGCGGAAAAGCGACGCCGACGGGATAGTCGCCCGGTTGGAGCGTGTTCCCGCTCACGCAATGGGCCACGCGGTCGTCGATGCGGTCGAAGTGGCTCGGTTTCTCCGCGCCGGGGGCTTTGCTCGGGACGCCGATCAGGAGGTGTTGGCAGCTCAGCAAGCGGCGTCCCTGCCAGCCTTCGGCCACCATGGCCGGCCGGGTCAGATCCATGAGGTCGCGGAACGCGGCTGCCGCGTCCGCGTTGGTCGTACGGGCCAGTCTCTCTTCCAACGCCGCCTTGACCCGCGGCACTTCAGCATCGCTGGCCAACAACTCCTGCAACTCCTGCCGGGCGATCTGCTGCCGGGAGGGGGAGGGCCGGCCGACAGCATCGGGTTTTGCAGCGGGCCCGGCGAGATCGTCCAGCCACCGGCCGAGTTGCTCCTGCGAAACCGGCGGCAGGTCCCAGCCGGTGGAACCGCCGGTCAGCCAACCGCCCCAGATCTGCTCGCGGAGCCAGTCCAAACGCCGGTAGTCGTCGGTGGAAATCCCTGGCTCGGCCAGGCGGCGTTTCAAGCCCAGCATGATCGGTCCCGCCAGCCTCGCGTTGGCTGAGAGCCATTGGAGCCGCTCTGCCGCGCCCAGGCGGACGGCGCAGGAGTCGTCGTCCGCCTGCCGGACGAGTTGATCGATCTCGGCGGGCGAGACGCTCGACGGCGGCACGACCGACACCTTGGGCAACCGCGATTGCCACCGCACGATCCGCCAACGGGCCTCAAACGACAGCCCCGGCTCGAGCAACTGTCGGGCGAACTCCTCGGCCATCAGATCTCGCGTGTCCGGCCGGGCCGCCAACTCCTCTATCTTTCGTGCCGCATCCTGCCGGACCTCATACCGGCGGCTGTCCAGGTCGCTCACCAGCGAGGCGAGTTGACGGCGGACCTCTTCCGGCGGCCGCGGGCTGGAGACCGGGTCGGCGGCCGCCGCTTCCACGCCGCCCAGGCAGACCCCCAGGAGGCAGAGGATCGTCGATAGTCGGGTCGAGAAAGCCGAGCGGGGCATCCCCTCAGTATGGCTTGAAGGCGATTGGAAGGCAACTCGGGGGAGATGCACAACACAGCGGATCAGCGGGGGATTGACTTCTCGCGATCTCCCTGCTAAAAGGGGGTGTCTAGCGGTTTCTGCCACTGGCCGGTCTCCGTCTAGAGGGCACATGCGGTTCTTTCTCATCGACCGAATAACGCTCTGGGAAGTCGGAGCCGTCGCCGAAGCGGTCAAGAACGTGGCGATGAGCGAAGACTTCTTCGACGACCATTTCCCACGCCGCCCCGTCATGCCTGGCGTCCTGATGATCGAGGGGATGGCACAACTGGCGGGACTCCTAGCCGAGGCCAGCCTCAAAGCGAAGCATGGCCGTGATGCCAAGGCGATCCTGACGGTGCTGGAACGGACCAAGTTCCGCGCGATGGTGAAGCCGGGCGATACGCTGCTTTACCGGGCGGAGATGATGTCGGTCAATCCCGAGGGGGCGAAGGCCAAGGTACAAGCCTCGCGAGACGGCCGCATCGTGGCGACTACGGGCATGGTATTCGCTTTCAAGTATATTGACGACCCTCGCTTGGATGGCCGTCGCGCCGAGTTACTGAAGATGTGGATGGAGCCATCGTGAAGGGAAGCACAACCGTGGCCGAGGTTGCGATCACAGGGATGGGGCTGGTAACACCGTTGGGTTGCGACCCAGGCACGATTCTGGACCGAGTCCTGCGTGGCGACAAGGGATTCCAGCCGGTCCCCTATGCTTTGTCCTCGGCCTGCCCGGCGTTCGCCCCCGTCGTCGGGTTCGATGCCGCGCGGCATTTCCCGGACAATAAGACCCTGCGGTTGATGAATCGTGATGCGCAGATGGCCGTCGTCGCCGCCAGGATGGCAATGCAGGACGCGGGGGTCGTGCCGGGTAAGTTATATCCGGCCGAGGATATCGCCCTTTATGGTGCGACGGGGCTTTCCGGGTTGCCGCCGATCGAGATTGCCAGCCTGCTCCAAAATGCCGCCGGGGCGGACGGCTCGCTGGACCTGAAACGATTCGGCCAGATCGCGCTGCGGCGGATTCGGCCCGTCCTGGCGTTCAAGATCCTGGCGAACATGCCCATCTGCTTCGTGTCGATCTTCGAGAACCTCCGGGGCCCCAACGCGGTTTATACGCCGTGGGAGGGGCACGGGGCCCAGGCGATTGCCGCCGGCATCCGAGCGCTGAGCGATGGCGACGTGCCGTGTGCCGTCGTCGGTGGGTGCGACGTGAAAACCCACGCCCTCAGCTTCCTCAGCCTCCAACAGTTGGGGTTGTTCAGCTCGTGGAAGCGGCATGGCTCGGGCAGCGTCCCGGGCGAGGGGGCTGCCTTTCTGGTGCTCGAAGAGCGTGAACATGCGGTTCGTCGCGGTGCGCGGGTGTACGCTTCCATTCGCGGATACGCACTTCGTTCGATCACGCCACCAGCCAGTTTGTCGGAGGTTTTTTCGGACGTGCTTTGCGGGCTGGAGACCACACGCTGCGCCCAGGTCGTCTCGGCCGGTGACGGAGATCCCTCGTACTCTGACGGAGAACTCGTGGCGTTGGAAACGGCCGGTCTTGGGCAGTGCAGGCTGCTGCATCCCAAATCGCACTTTGGAAACCTTTTTGCCGCCGCGGCGCCGGTCCAGGTGGCCTTGGCCGCCTTGCTGGCCAACCTGCACCGGGGCGTGCCCGTTCTGGCGAACTGCTTCGGCCACGGCACGGAACAGGCGGCGTTCGTCCTGGAGGCCGCATGAACCGAATCGTCATCACCGGCATCGGCGTCGTCAGCCCGATTGGCGTCGGTCGCGAGGCTTTCTGGGCGGGTGCTACGGCAGGCCAGTCGGGACTGGGGCCGATTACGCTCTTCGACGCCTCGACGTTCCCCGTACGGATCGGCGGCGAGGTCAAGGGGTTTGACGAGGCCGCGGTGGCGGCATCCTTTCCCGAGGTGGCCGCCACGCGGGATCGAAAAGTCCTGTTCGCCCTGGCCGCGGCCGAGGAGGCGATCGCCGATGCACGCTTGTCTTCAGGACACTTGCAGCATGCGCTCTTGTGCGTAGGCGTGGGACTGGAAACCATCTGCCTGGAGGACCTGACGCCCTTTGCCGGAGCGCCGGACCTGGATCGGGCAATGGCCGGCAGGCTCGTGCTGCGTCAAGCTTCTTTTGACGGGTTGGGTGCCACGACCATGCTTCGCACGGTGCCCGGCTTGTCCAGCAGTGCGGAAAACACGGTTGCGCAAGCCAACCGTGGCACCCGCCAATCGAAGATTGACGGAGCACTAGTCGTCAAGGCAGGCGGTCACTGGCTGCAAACTCCGCTGGATGCCACGGCCAAAATCCTGGGCGACCGCTACGGACTCTTGGCCGGCCGCTACACCAACTGCTCGGCCTGCGCTGCGGGAACACAGGTCGTAGGCGAAGCCTGGCAGATGTTGCGTCGCGGGCAGGCCGCCGTTGCGCTGGCGGGAGCGGCCGACAGCATGCTCAATCCACTGGGACTGGGCGGCTTCAGCCTCTTGCGAGTGCTCTCGACGGAGAACGATTGCCCGCGGCAGGCGTGCCGGCCGTTCGACGCCACGCGCGAAGGCACCGTGCTGGGCGAAGGAGCGGCCATGCTGGTGCTGGAAGTGCTGGAGCACGCCAGGGCCCGCGGCGCGTCGATCTATGCCGAGGTCGTCGGCTACGGCAGCTCGTTGGATGCCTTCGCCGTATCCGATCCCGACCCTGCCGGCCGGGGTGCCGTGGACAGTATGAGACGGGCAATACGCAGTGCGGGCCTCGGTTCCGCAGACATTGACTGTGTCAGCGCCCATGGTACGGGTACGCCGAAAAACGACACCGTCGAGACCGCGGCGATCAAGGAGGTCTTGGGCCGGCGCGCCCGCGAGATCCCCGTCCATTCGGTCAAGTCGATGACCGGGCACATGATCGCGGCCAGCGGGGCGGTGGAAGCAGCGGCCGCGGCCCTGACGTTGTCGCGCCGTCGAGTGCCGCCAACGATCAACCTCCGCACCCCCGATCCTCAGTGCGATCTTGATTATGTGCCCCACGCCGCCCGGTCCTTTCGAGGCGAGACCGTCTTGTCCAACTCCTTCGGGTTCGGTGGACAGAATGCAACGATCATCTTGAGGAAACTCCCTAATGGAACTGACTGAACAGGAAGTCTTCGACAAACTGTTGCCGCTCATACAAGAGGTAACGGGCGCCTCCGAGGACCGGGTCCGCATGGACAGCGTGCTCGTGGAGGATCTTGGTGCCGAGTCGCTCGACCTCCTGGACTTGAGCTTCCTGATCGAGGAGACATTCGGCGTGACCCTCGGGGCCGATGAGTTCGAGCGGCAAGCGCGGGCTGCCATGCCCGGCGGCGTCTATGACCGGAACGGCGTGCTCACCGAAGAAGCCATCCAGCGGCTGCGCGAGGCCTTGCCCGAGGTGCCGTCAGAAAAACTCCAGCCGGGGCTGCCCAAGCTGACGCTGCCGAAGGTGCTCAACGTGGCGGTGTTCGTGCACTTGATTCAGCGCAAGTTGATGGAGAAGGAGGCCGTGGTATGATGCTTTCCGGAAAGGTCGCGATGGTTACAGGCGGAAGCGGAGCGGTGGGCGCGGCGATCGTCCGCGTCCTGGCCCGCGAAGGTTGCCGCGTGGCCTATTCCTATCACAGCGGGAAGGACCGGGCCGAGGCACTCCGGGCGGAGATGGCCGCCGCGGGGGCCGACGTTCGGGCGTGGTCCCTGGACGTGCTCGACGCGCAGGCCTCCGGGCGACTGGCCCAGACGATCGAGCAGGAGTTCGGTGCGATCGATATCCTGGTCAACAACGCCGGCTTCGCCCAGGTCCTCCCTTTTGCCATGATCGAGGAGGCCGATTGGGACCGGATGCTGGACGTGAACGTCAAGGGGATGTTCCTTGCGACCAAGGCGTTTGCCCGGGGCATGATCCGCCGCAAGCGCGGGAGCATCGTCAACATCGGGTCGCTGGCAGGCCTGCGTATGCTGGAGGTTCCGGTACACTATGCCACGGCGAAGAGCGCGGTGGTGGGATTTACCCTCTCGCTGGCTCGCGAACTGGGCCGCTATACGGTCCGCGTCAACGCCGTCGTGCCTGGCATGTTGAGCGAAGGCGTCAGCGTCAACGTGCCCGGCAAGCAGCAAGAGGAGTACAAGCGGTATTGCGCCCTCTCGCGGGTCGGGCAGCCGCTGGAAGTGGCTGAGCTGGTGGCCTTCCTCGCCAGTGATCGAGCCGGTTACATCAACGGCCAGGCAATCCTGGTTGATGGGGGGATTTAGAGCCGATGAAGTTCCGCATGGTAGACCGCATCTTGACGTGGCAGCCCCGCCGCATGATTCGCGGCATCAAGGCGGTTTCGTTCGAGGAGTACGAACTGCGGGAGCGGCTCGGCGACGAGCCGTGCTTGCCGGAGAGCCTGGTTATGGAAGCTCTTTTCCAATTAGGTAACTGGCTCGTCGTTCTGTCGACGGACTACACGCAGATGGGCCTGGTAGTCCAGTGGGATGAGATCCGAGTCCCCGGCCGGTTCCGGCCGGGACAGCGTTTGCACATGGAAGTGAACGTTCGCACCTG
>JBEKCP010000359.1:0-6471 GCA_050014815.1 Thermoguttaceae bacterium
GACGAATGCATGGTGGTGCGACGGTAACGGCGGGTTAAAACCCGCCGCTACCATCACCGCGTCGCTACGCGACGAATACCCCTCCCGGCAGACAGAGTGGGGTTTGGAAGAACGTTGGGCGTTTGATCTTGGGGGAATTAGTCCGCATCTGGGACATCGTGCAGTAGGGCCAGGCGTATGATTACCGCGTTAGGCGCTAACCTCGCAACCGTAGTCGTCATCGCGTCGGTTGCCGTGCTGAATCTCGTCATCACCCTAGCGACGTGGCCGGATTACAATGCTTTTGGCTGGTTTGCATGGATTTGGGTTCTAGTCGGGCTCGTCGCGATTGTTGCCCGTGTTGCGGGATTGCCACTGCGATGGTACTGCCTCGTGGGTGTGCTGCTTGTTTCCGTTCTTGGCTTCTGCGTGAACGCCCATTATCTTGCCAAAATCACGGCTTCGGTCTAGCCGGCGGGTGGCAACGACGAAGCGGGCTGACAATGACGTCGTAACGAGAACGCAAGTACAAGTACTCGGTCCTGAGTACTGAGTACCGAGTACGCCCACGGTCACTGCGGCGTCCGCCCGCCGCGGTAACCCCCGGACGCAGTCCGGGGGCTTTGACACCGCTTATTGCGCACTGCTCGCCGCCCCGTACCAGCGATCGAGCACTGCCCGCCACTCGTCTGGCGTCTTGGCAATTGCAAAACCGGCGCGGACCTGCTCGTGCTCGGGGTGCAGCCGGGAGTAAAGTATGCCGAACTTCCGCATCCGATAGCAGGCACGCTTGGGCCCGTATAGTTGCTCGGCCAGCCGATAGTGCTCAAGGATGACCTCGCGCTGTTGGCCGAGGCTCGGCTTGACGACCGCCTGGCCGGCTGCCAGTGCGCGGACCTGGGCGAAGATCCATGGATTGCCGATCGCCCCCCGGGCGACGGTCACGCCGTCCACCCCGGTTTCGGCCAGCATGTCGAGGCAGTCCTGCGGCGTGAAGAGGTCGCCGCTGCCCCACACCATCCGATCGCCGGCGTGCCGCTTCACCTCGCGGAGGAACTCCCACGAACTCCGGCCTTCGTAACGCTGGCGGACGGTGCGGCCGTGGACCGTAATGGCCGCAACGCCCAGCCGAAAGGCGCCGTCGAAGATGGCGAAGAATCGCTCGCGGCTCTCGGGCGAGTCGTCCATGCCGCGGCGCATCTTGACCGAGAGCGGGACCTCCGGCGGCAGGGCGTCGCGGACCCGCCGGACGATCTCCAGGGCGATGTCCGGGCGGGTGAGCAGGAATCCGCCCCGGCAGCGGCCCAGAACCTTCTTCACCGGGCAGGCGAAGTTCAGGTCGATCGCGTCGAACCCGGCCGCCACCAGCCGCAGCGCGGCGGGGGGGAATTGCTCGGGCAGGGCCCCCATGAGCTGGGCGCCGCAAGGGTGCTCCTCGTCGGTGACCCGGAGGTGCCGCCGGGCCTTCGGCCCCTTGCTGACGTCCACGACGAACCTATCCAACAGCACCTCGCCGAGGGTATAGGGTGCCCCCAGGCGTCGGGCCATTACCCGCATCGGCCAGTCGCTGTAGCCGCTCAGGGCCGCCTGGACCACCGGAAAGGCGATGTCCACGCGGCCAAGCCGGATCGGAGCAAGGGATGTCGTCATAGTAGTGCAGTACGACCAAAATGGTACGTTGATGATCGCGTTTAGCGGGCGGGCTTGCCCGCCGAGTTTGGGCCAACACGGCGGGCAAGCCCGCCCGCTAAACAAAATTCTTAGATCGGTGGGAATCTTCACCTGCCCAATTGCGACTATAATAGAGGCACTGGGACTGGTAAACTATCGTCGAGGAGAGGCTATCATGGCGAGCCCAGTGGCTACCCCCCGTATGAAGTACGAGGGGCCGCCCCCTGCCCCGGCACGGTATGAGGTCTTCATCGAAGGCCGCATCCGCGATACCCGGCGGCAGGTCAAGACCGTCGATATCGCCACGGGACTGATGGTCCTCGGGGCGGGCACGCTGGCATTCCTGCTGGCCGTGGCCGTGCTGGATCAGTGGGTCCTGGAGGGCGGGCTCGGCTTCTCCGCGCGCCTGGGGTTGTGGCTCCTGGGAGTCGCCGCGGCGGGGACGTACTTCTGGCGGCAGGTGCTCCCGCCGCTGGTGAATCGGATCAATCCGATCTACGCGGCCCAGACGATCGAGCAGAGCCGGCCGTCGCTGAAGAACAGCCTGATCAACTTCCTCCTCTTCCGCGGCCATCGCCAGGAGATGCCGGCGGGCGTTTACAACGCCCTCCAGCAGCGGGCGGCCGTGGACCTTTCCCAGACGAACGTCGAGGCCGCCGTGGATCGCGGCCGGGTGATCCCCCGCGCCTGCTTGTTGGCCGGCCTCGTGGTGGCGATGGCGGTTTACCTGGCGGTGTCGCCCAAGAACCCGTTGGTCTCGGCCGCCCGCGTCCTCTGGCCCTGGTCCCACCTTGCCGCGCCGACCCGGGTGGCCATCGAGGACCTCCGGCCGGGAGACGTTACGGCCTTCTTCGGCGATTCGGTCGAAGTGTCGGCCCACGTCAGGGGACTTCGCGACGGCGAGGCGGTCACGCTCCTGGCCAGGACGGCCGACGAAGAAAGCGTCGATCAGCCCATCCCGATGGGCTCTCTTGGCGAAGGGAACCGATACCAGTGTGCCCTGCCGCCGGGCATCGAGGGCCTGAAACAGGACATGATCTACCGCCTGGAGGCAGGCGACGCCGCGTCGCAGCCGTTTCGCATCGAAGTCCAGGTCGCCCCGACCATCGGCGTCGACCGGGTCGATTACCACTACCCGCGCTACATCGGCCGGAAGGATGAGACTCTCCGCGGCCAAGGCGACCTGCGGGCGATCGAAGGCACCCGGGTTACGCTCCACGCCACCGCGAACCAGGACATCCGAGAGGCCAAGATCGACTTGAACTGCGCCGGCCTGCGGAGCCTCGCTATGCAGACCGCCGGCAAGACGGCCAGCGGCCAATTCACCCTGGGCTTCGATTCCGACGGCCGGCCCCTGGTGGACTCCTACCAGATTCTCTTCACCGACACGGGCGGCCGTACCAACCGCCGGCCCGTGCGGTACCGCGTCGAGGTCATTCGCGATCTTCCGCCGGAGGTCCAGATCGTTCGTCCCCGGGAGGAAGAGGTTGACGTGCCCGCGGACGGGCGACTACCGATCCGCGTTCGGGCCGAGGACCCCGATTTCGCCCTGCGGCAGGTGAGCTTGGCGGCCGAGCGCGAGGGCCGGCGGCTCGCAATCCCGCCGCTCATGAGCCAGATGGAGCCACAGGACCCCTGGCAAGGGCCGTTCGAGAAGGAGTATGCCTTTCAGCCCGCCGTCTTGGGCTTGAAGGCGGGCGACCGGATCAAGTATTGGGCCGAAGCGGACGACAACAAGGAGCCGACATCGAACCACGTCGAGACCCACGCTCGGTTCCTCCACGTGACGGCCCCCGAGGGTTCGCAGTCGCCGCAGGCCGGCCCGCAGCCGCACCGTGCCGAGCACGCGCCGCAAGACAGCATGTCGCCTCGCCAGGACCGCCCCGAGTCGCCGGACCAGCGGTCGCCCAAAGCGGACCAAGGCCAGGGCGGCCAGTCGCCGGAGGAGCCCGCTGGGGAGAAGCCGCAGCCAGGGGCCGAGAAGAAGCCTGACCGCGAGGAGCCGACCAGTCCCGACGAGAAGAAGCCCGACACCGCTGGTCCCGATGCCAACCCGCAAGACGATTCGCCGCAGGGAGGCCGCCAATCCGGGGCGTCCAGCCCCAGCCCCAGCGGCGAGAACCAACCCGACAAGTCGAATCTGGCTCTGGACGTGCAGCAGTCCCAGGAGCCGATCGATCCGGAAACGCAACCGGGCGATGCCATGAAGAAGATGCTGGATCATCGCCAGAAAGATCAGTCCGGCTCGCAGGACCAGCAGCCGAATCAGTCCGGTACGGCGGGCCAATCGGGCCAGCAGCAGCCGGGCAACCAGTCGCAAGGCCAGAAGCCGGACGCCGGAAGCCCCCAGCCCGGCAGTCAGAACAGCCAAGGCCAGAAGCCGGACGCCGGAAGCCCCCAGCCCGGCAGTCAACAGGGGCAGGGGCAGAAGTCCCCCGGACAGCAAGCCGGCCAGGACTCTGCCGGCGGCCAGCCCAACGCGCAATCGAAGCAGTCTTCCGGCGCTGCGAATAGTGGCCAGGGCGGCCAGCCGGGCCAGCAGAAGAAGCAGGGCATGCAGCCCGGTGGAGAAACGCCCGGCCAGGACTCCGCCGGCGGTCAGCCCAAGACCCAAGAGAAGCAGCCAGGCGGCGGAGAGAAAGACAGCCAGAGCGGCGGCCCGTCGGGCGATCAGAAGACTCCGGACAAGCAATCCGGCCCGCAGCAGTCCGGCCAGGACTCAGGGGGCGGCCAGTCCAAGACGCAAGACAAGCAATCTTCGGCCCAAGAGCCGGGTGGTAACCAGGGCGGGCAGCCGGCCGACCAGAAACCCCAGGACAAGCAATCCGGCGTACAGCCGTCGGGCGGCCAGAATCCGATGGGCAACCTCCTCCAGCCCAAGCCGGACCAGGAAGCACCGTCGAAGGGCGGCAGCGGCGAGTCCGGCGGCCAACCGAAGCCGGAAAACAAGACTGGGGGTGGACAGCAGGACGGGAGCCAGGCATCCTCGGGCCAAGACCCGAAGCAGCCGCAGCCCTCCGCAGGCAAGTCGAACCCAAGCTCGGCGGGTACGCAGAGCGATCAGCCCCGGCAGCAGGACGGGAGCAAGCACGGCGACGTGGCCCCCAACAGCCAGGGCGCACCGGCCCCGCAGGCGGGAAACCAGGCCGGCCAGCACTCACCCGGCGGCAAGACGCCCGGCCAGCCCCAGTCTCCCGAGTCGTCTCCCACCATCAGTCCAAAACCGTCCAATAACACCACCAGCGACACGGCGGGCGATCGTTCGGCCAGCGGCGCACCAGGGGGCGGACAGCAGGGGCACAAGTCGGGCAAGGGAAACCCCGGATCGAGCACCCCCAGCGACGAAGGCGGCCCGTCCGGCGAGCGCGGCCCCGGCGGCGAGCAAACGAAATCCAGCAATCAGAAGGGCTCGGCCGCCGCGCCGACGGCCTCGGGAGAGGGTCAACGCCGCGAGCAGCCGGGCGCGGAGGGGCCGCTCTCGAAGTCGGACCACCCGCCCAACGAGTCCGCGGAAGGCACTGCTGCCCGAGATGAGCCCTCCTCCGGCGGCCAAGCGGGCAGCAACAGTTCCGATCAGCCCGGCTCTCGCGGCAGCGGTCAGCCCACCGGCGGCGGCCGGCCGGGCAATTCGGCCGAAGTCACCGCGAGCGGAAACGCCCAGGACCGTGGCGAGGATGCCGCCAATCTCGAGTTTACCAAGAAACAGGTCGATCTGGCCCTGGAGCACCTGAAAGACCAGTTGGCCAAGGAGAAGCCGGGCCTCCTGAAGGAGTTGGGCTGGACCCGCCAGGAGGCCCAGCAGTTCCTCGACAACTGGCAGCGGCGGGTGGCGGCCGCCCAGGAGTCCGGGCCCGAGGGCGCCGCCGCCCGGCGGTCGCTGGACCGGGCCTTGAAGAACCTTGGGCTACGGCCGCGCGACACCCTCGTGCGGGGCGGCCGCACGACGCCCGACGATGTCCGCAATCTCCGCGACGCCGGACAATCCGATCCGCCCCGCGACTGGCAGGATGCCGTCGAGGCCTACTCGCGGGCCCTGAAGAGCCATCGCGGCGGGGAAAAATGAAGCAAAGCCCGACCATGGCGCGCCTATGGTATAATCGTTCTGTTGAGAAATGCCGGGAGCTGAAGCGATGAACGTCGAGGTGTTCAAGGGGTCAAAGCGGGAGATTGCCGAGCGGGTCGCGCAAATGGATGGGGAGGTTTGCGAGGCAATCGTGTTTGTCGAAAGGCCGTCTGAGGCGACAGCACGCCAGGTTGAGGATATCTTCGCCGAAATGGAGCCGTACACCGTCAACGTCGGTGGTGCTGACTATTCGCGTGACGCTATCTACAGCCGGATGGAGGGCGAATGATCCTCCTGGACACCAGCGTGCTGGGGCGCATGAGCGACCCAGCCGACCCACGCTGCGCCGTTGCGCGTGGTGCAGTCAACTTGCTGCTGGCGAAGAACGAGCGGGTCATTGTGGTCCCCCAGAACATTTATGAGTTCTGGGCAGTGGCAACGCGAAGGCCGGGGGCACCTCCCGGCGGGCAGAACGGCCTCGGCATGGCGCCCGATATGGCCAGTCAATGGCTTGGATTCTTCCAGCGGCGATTTACGCTGCTTCCCGACCGCGAGGACCTGCTCGCGCGTTGGCACCAGTTGGTCAGAACACTTCGCATCACCGGCGTCAGGTCGTACGATGCACATCTTGCGGCGGCCATGCAGAGCTATGGGATTACGCGATTGCTTACCTTCAACGTGGATCATTTCAAGAACCTTCCGGTAACGCCAATGGAACCGGCGAACGCACAATAACCGCCCATGCCCGCCGACACGCC
>JBEKCP010000360.1:0-6470 GCA_050014815.1 Thermoguttaceae bacterium
GTTTTTTTCGCGGGTTTAGGAGTTTTGAGGCGGCCGTGGGGCTGGGCGTGTTCTGCCACAACTTGATCGTGCTGGCGGACCAAACGTCTGGCTGAGGACGGCGACCAGAAAAAAACCGACGTTGGAGATGACAACGTAAGGGAAACTATGCGCCGACAGGCGCGGCGCGCATCGTCTTGCTCGACCGAAGCTGCCCGCCTCGCCCACTTTGACATGCTAAACCCGGCCGGGCCGCAAAACGCCAGCGGCCACAATTGGGCAAAGTCAAAAAACATACCTTCAGCAACAGAAACTAATGACTAGCGATGGCCCGGTCCCGAGCCGCCCTCCATAGGCAAGGTCGTATATTACCCATTCTCACAATATCGGACCTGGCCCCTTTTCTGCCCCTGTTTCTGTTTTCTGGTTCCGCGGCCCCAAGCGGAATTTTCAGGTCCTCGACCCCCTGGAGTTCCTGGCCGAGTTCCGGGCACCGTCGCGCAGCGATGGTCGGCACGTCCCGGCCACCGGCTCGCACCTGATCCGCTATTACGGCTGGTACTCGAACAAGGCCCGCGGCATGCGCCGCAAAACGGGGGACTGTCCCGATCTTCGCGGGGACCCGGCGCAGCAGGGTGGCGAAAATGGGACTGTCCCCTTGGGCCGAGTCAAGGCCGCACCATCGCCGACCGGTCAGAGCCCTTCTACAGTCGGGAATGCACATCACCCGAGATATGCATGGAAGGTAGCCTAGACACTAAATCGCATGTTTGATATACTTGATTGAAACGTTTATTTCACAGCCCCCTGGTACCGGAGCCGACCATGTCCCGACGCGCTGCTGGCTTGGAGACGGATGACCGCTTGTTGGCGGCCGCCGGCGAGGTTTTCGCCGAGGTGGGTTACCGCAGCGCGACGTTGCGGGAGATTTGCCGCCGCAGCCAGGCCAATATCGCGGCCGTAAACTACCATTTCCGCGACAAAGAGCACCTCTACGCGGCCGTCCTGGAACAAGCGGTGGCAGAGGCCGGCGAGGGATTGGCCCGGATCGCCCCCGACCCGGCCGATCCGCCCGAACTGAAACTCCAGCACTTCATTCGCCAGTTCCTGGGGAACCTGCTGGGGGGAGAACGCCCCGTGCGGTTCCTGCGGCTGATGGCGCACGAATCGATCGAACCGACGTCGGCCTTCGACTGGGTCGTGGAGAAGGCGGCTTCACCGCTGAAAGAGATGATCGAGGAGATCGTGGCCGAGTTCTTTGGTCCGGGGACCGAGCCGGTGCGGATTCACGACTGCGCGGCCAGCGTGCTGATGCAGTGCGCCGCGTACTATCACTCCGAGGCCTTCGTCAGGCGGCTGGACCACCTGAACGTCCACGACCCGGCAACGATCGAGCATTTGGCGAACCATATCTATCGGTTTTCCCTGGGCGGCATCCGGACTTTGGCGAGCGAGGCATGAGCATGTCAGGCCTGTCGAAGCGGCGTTGGTTGATCGTGGGGTGCATGGCGGCCCTGACCGGCGGCGGGCTGGTCGTGGCCCACGGGCGATGGGGAGCCGACCGCCATGCGCCTGCGGCGACGCCGGGCCAGACCGAATACTGGACGGCGATCGGGCCGGCGGATCTGCCGGCCCGCCAGGCCGCGGCCGGCCACTTCCAGAAGCAAGCGGTGGAGACCGTGCGCACGAAAGCGACCTTGCGGCTCACTGGGAGCCTCGAACCCGACGACAAATCGGACGTCGGCAGCAACGCGACGGGGAATGTTCTTAAGACGTGCGTGGAGCGGGGGAGTATCGTCAAGAAGGGCGATCTCGTGGTGCAGATCGATCCGCGCGACGCCCAGAACGCCTTGGACGAGGGCCGGATGGTCGCCGAGGAGCTCCGCGTGCGCTTGGGGTTGGAGGGGTCGAAGGAGTTCCGCGTGGACGAGGTCCCCGAGGTGGAAGCGGCCCGGTTGACGATGGATCTGGCGGAAAAGAACAAGGATCGCGCGGAGACGCTCAAAAAGCACGTCGCCATAGCCATGGCCGACGTCGACCAGGCGCAGGCGGACTATCGCGCGGCCGTCGAGCGTTACCACCTGGCGAAGCTGCAGGCCAGGCAGTTGTATCAGAGTTACCGCTCGGCGCAAACGCACCTGGTCACGCTGCAGAAGGCGGTGGACGACTGCTCGATCTGCGCGCCGTTCGACGGATGGGTCGCCGCACGGTGCGTGTCGGTGGGCGAGCGGGTGATCTCCCTGTTCCCGAGCGGCAAGCTGGCCACCGTGTTGCGGATCGATCCCTTGCGGCTGCGGTTGACGGTGTCCCAGCAGGAGACGGCGCGGATCAAGGTCGGCCAGCAGGTGACGTTCCAGGTCGACGCCCACGCGGGACGGACGTTTATCGGCACGGTGCGGTACATTGCCCCGGCGGTGGACGCCGAGAACCGGTCGCTGTGCATCGAGGCGGTGGTGCCCAATCCCGGCGCCGTGCTGCGTCCCGGGCTGTTCGTCAGCGCTGAATTGCAATTGGACGAGGAGCGGACGGAGGTGTTCGTGCCGCGAGTCGCCGTCCGCCAGCGGGGCGACTCGGCGGCCGTGTTCGTCGTCCGCGACCACGTCGTGCGGGAGCAGATCGTTTCACTGGGCGAGTCCGAGGGCGCTCGGGTGCGCGTCACCATCGGCCTGGCGCCCGGCGACGTGGTGGTCACCACTCCCGAGTCGGTCCGCGACGGAGACGTCGATCCATGAATTTCCTCGCGTCGATCTGCATTCGCCGGCCGGTCTTTGCCGTGGTGCTCACGCTCGTGTTCTTTGTCTTCGGGGTCGTGGGCTACCTGAACCTGGGGTTGGACCGCTTTCCCAAGATCGACTTTCCGATCATCACCGTAACGTGCCGCCTGCCGGGCTCGGCCTCCGAGGAAGTCGAGACCGAGATCACGGACAAGATCGAGGAGGCGGTCAATACCACCAGCGGCATCGACGAGTTGCGGAGCGTGTCGTCGGAGGGCATTTCGCAGGTCTTCGTCACGTTCGTTCTGGAGAAGGACGCCGACGTTGCCGCCCAGGAAGTCCGCGACAAGGTCAACCGCGTGCTGCCCAATCTGCCCAAGGGCATCGAGCAGCCGGTGGTCGAGAAGTTCGATCCCGATTCGATGCCCGTCCTGACGATCGCCGTTTCGGCGCCCAGGCCGCTGCGGGACCTCACCGAATATGGCGACAAGGTCCTGCGGCGGCAGTTGGAGTCGTTGGAGGGCGTGGGGCAGGTGATGCTGGTGGGCGGGCAGGCGCGGCAGATCAACGCCGAGTTGGACCCGGTCAAGCTCCGCAGCCATCGCCTGACGGTCGCCGACGTCGCCCGCGCCCTGGCCTCGCACAACCTGGAAGTGCCCGGCGGCTCGGTCAAGGCGGGCCCCCACGAGCATACGTTGCGGACCCTGGGCCGCGCCACCAGCGTCGAGCAGCTCGCCGACGTGGCAGTGGCCAATCATGCCGGACACACGATCACGATCGGGCAGCTCGGCACGGTCGAGGACGGGGCCGAGGAGCTGAAAAGCCTGGCCCGGCTCAACGATACCCCGGCCGTGCTCTTGAACGTCCGCAAGCAGTCGGGCACGAACACGGTCGAGGTGGCCCGGCTACTCAAGGAAAAGCTCGCCGACCTCCAGCGCATCGCCCGTGCGGAGTACCGCACCGCGGATTACCACATCACGGTGGTCCGCGACCAGTCGGTCTTCATCCAGGCGTCGGTCGATACGGTCAAGGAGCACCTGATGCTGGGCAGCGTGCTGGCCGCCGCGGTCATCTTCCTCTTCCTGGCCAACATCCGCACGACGATCATCTCGGCGCTGGCGATTCCCACGTCGATCATCTCGGCGTTCGCCGTCGTCTATTACATGAACTTCACGCTCAACAGCATCACGCTCTTGGCGCTGGCGCTTTCGGTGGGCATCGTGATCGACGACGCGATCGTCGTGCTGGAGAACGTATACCGCTTCATCGAGGAGAAGCACTGCACGCCGCGGGAGGCCGCCTTCGCCGCCACGCGCGAGATCGGCCTGGCGGTGCTCTCGATCACGCTCTCGCTCATGGCCGTGTTCCTGCCGATCGCTTTCATGGGCGGCATCGTGGGGCGATTCCTGAAGTCGTTCGGCGTGACCATGGCGGCCACCATCCTGGTGAGCATGATCGTCAGCTTCTCGCTCACTCCGATGCTGGCCGCCCGCTGGCTGCGGCTCGCGCGGCGCCGCGGGCCCTCGGGCGCCGCCGCCCGCAACGGCAACGGCAAGCCGCCGGCGACCGTGCACGGCCCCGGCGAGGCCGGCTCCCGGCGAGGCTTCTATCAAGCCATCGAGAACGGCTACTTGTGGCTCCTCCGATTTTCCCTGCGGCGGCGGTGGATCGTCGTGGCGGCGGCCTTCGGCTCGCTGGCCTCGGTGCCGATCCTGCTGAAATACGTGCCGAAGAACTTCCTGCCGGACGACGACCAGTCGGAATTCGAGGTCAAGGTCCGCGCGCCCGAGGGCACCTCGCTCGAGGCGACGTTCGTCCTCTTGGACCGCATTTCCCGCGATATCCGCGGCCTCGGCGGCGTCGAGTACACGCTGACCTCGGCGGCCGACAGCGACCAGCGGATCGCCAACGAGGGGACGGTCTACGTCCGCATGGCGCCGCTCGGGCGGCGGCGGTTCGACCAGCTTGCGATGATGGACTACGTCCGCCGCGAGATCCTGCCGCCCTATCGGGCCCAGGACCTGCGGATCAGCGTGACCCCGGCCGCGGTCTTCTCCGGCGGCGGCATGAGCCAGGCCGACGTGCAGTTCATGATCGGCGGCCCCGACGTGCAGCTCTTGGACCGCTACGCCCAGAAAGTCATGAAGGACCTCCGCGACGTCCCCGGCGCGGTCGACGTGGATTCGTCGCTGGTCGTGGGCAAGCCGCAGTACGGCGTCCACCCGGACTTCGCCAAGGCGGACGACCTGGGCGTGTCGACCGCCGACCTGGCCAATACCGTGCGGCTCCTCGTGGCGGGCGACAAGGTCAGCGATTACAACGAGAAGGGCGAGCAGTACGAGGTACACGTGCGGGCGCCGGCCCAATTCCGCAACCGGCTGGAAGCCTTGAAGACGGTCTCCGTTCCCTCGTCGAAGTACGGCATCGTCGCCCTGGGCGACGTCGTGCAATTCCGGGAAGGAACCGGCCCGGCCGAAATCCAGCGACTGGGCCGCCGGCGGCAAGTAACGCTGAGCGCGAACATGACGCCGGGAACCTCGCAGCAGGCGATCCTCGACGCCATCGAGAAGAGCGTCGCCGGACTCGCCATGGGGCCCGACTACACGACCGGACTGCTGGGCAAGTCCAAGGAGATGGCCCGCACCTTCCACAGCTTCTTGATCGTGTTCATCACGGCCGTGCTGTTTGCGTACCTGGTCATCGCGGCCCAGTTCGAGTCGTGGCTGCACCCGATCACGATCCTGCTTTCGCTGCCCCTGACGCTGCCCTTCGCCTTGATCTCGCTCCTGATCTTCGGGCAGTCGCTGAACATCTTCTCCCTGTTGGGCGTGCTGGTGCTCTTCGCGGTGGTGAAGAAGAACTCGATTCTGCAGATCGATCACACCAACCAGCTCCGCGCCGCCGGGATGCCGCGCGACGAGGCCATCCTGGCGGCCAACCGCGACCGGCTCCGCCCCATTCTGATGACCACCGTGGCCTTCGTAGCCGGCATGATTCCGCTGTTGATCTCCAATCGGGAAGGCGCCGCGGTCAACAAGGCGATCAGCGGGGTGGTGATCGGCGGGCAAACGCTTTCGCTCTTGTTGACGTTGCTGGCCACGCCGGTCGCCTATTCACTCTTCGACGACCTGGCCCGCGGATTGCAATGGCTGACGGGGACCCCGCAGCATGACGTGGTCGAGTCGATCGAGCCGCCGCCCTCGCCGCCGCACAGCGGCGTGCCGCACCGGCCCCACGTCCCGTGCCCCGCGGACGGGTGATCGCTTCAGGCAGGCAGCCCCGTCAAACCACCGTTCTCTCGGAGCAAGGCGCCGTCGAGGCCAATTGCAGCGGGCGCCCGTCACTCCCTTGGTCCGAACGGTTTCTTGGGCATGGTTCAAATGCGGGTAACAGCCGGTAGGTCCCGCTTGCCGAGCGGGACTTGTAGACCGTCGGGTCCGGCCCGGCAGGCCGGACCTACCACGTGTTACCTGCCGAAAGCCGATTCTGAACCATGCCGTTTCTTGCGACGAAGAGGCGGCAGTGCTTGCGCCAACGCAGCAGTAGCAGCGCGCGTGGCACACGCGCCGGAAGCGGAGAGGGGGGGTATGTTCTGTTGAATTGTTGGTTTTCTGACCGCCCACGGAGTTCTTGGTCCGGCCCAGGATTGGCCGGCGCCGGAAAGTTGCCATGAAATAAGGACTTAGGGCGTGGTTTGTCGCCGTTGGCGTCCCCCCTGAAAAGAGGCCCGGCCAGAAACTCCGCGGCCGATGACGTAAGTGCTTTTCTTTGTGGGTT
>JBEKCP010000361.1:0-9227 GCA_050014815.1 Thermoguttaceae bacterium
GCATGCTCGTCCACCTCGTCGAGCCCGAGCCCGCCGACGGCTCCAATCCCCTGGAAAACTACCGCACCATCCGCAGCGAGCTGGAACAACACAGCGCCGAGCTGGCCGGCCGACACGAAATCCCGGTGGTCACCAAGGCCGACCTGCCCCGGGCCGAGGAGGTCTGCCGGGACCTGGCCGCCGCGCTGGGGCAGGAGGTACTTCTGATCTCGGCCGTAACGGGACAGGGCCTCAACCAGCTCGTCGCCGCGCTGGCCCAGAGCCTCCGGCCGACGCAAACGTGACAAACATTATGAAGCGGCAACGGTGATCGGGAAGAAACGTCCACTAGGCGGACCCCCCAGCATGGGCTAGAATGGAAGGTAGACGGTCGGAGTGTTGAGGTGAAGCATGTGGGACTTGAATGACGTTACGTCGGTCGAGTATCGACAGGGCTATGTATACCACATTACCTTCGATGACGGTCTGGAGGGCGACATTGATTTCTCCCGGCACATCGAAAAGGGCCCGATTTTTGAGCCGCTCAAGAGCCAGTCGTTTTTCAAGAGGGCTCGGGTCGAAGGCGGAACCATCTCTTGGCCCAATGGCGCCGACGTCGCACCAGAGACACTCTATGAGATTATCAAGACGGCCAAGAGCGCAGTGAATTTGAGCGGCACAGCAGAAGAACTGGCTGGTTCCAACTGACCGCGCTGGCACCGCGCATTTTGGTGGGTCGGAAGGTTGAACCCCGAGGGGCGAACAGGGGACCATCGGCTTCAACGTCGCCGCCTCGAATTCCAGATACCACAAGCAACCGAAACCATCAACCACCAGTTCCCGCATGTCGCCTCCGCCCCTTATCGCCGTCGACGTGGGCAACTCGCGGATCAAGTTCGGGTGGTTCCCGGCCGGGAAATCCGAGTCCAGTCTGCCCGAGCCGGAGCGAACCCTCCAGCTTGCCGGGCCGGCGCCGCCGCTGGATCGACTGGCCGAGTGGCTCCTCGAGGGGACCGCCCGATGGTTTCTCGGCAGCGTGAACCGCCCGGCCGCCACGCGGCTGGTCGATTGGCTCCGGCAGCATCGCAACGGCGATCGGGTGGTGATGCTGGCGGCCGGCGACCTGCCGCTTGCGGTGAAGCTTTCGCGGCCGGACATGGTGGGCGTAGACCGCCTGCTGGACGCCGTGGCGGCCAATCGCCTCCGCTTGCCCGGCCGGCCGGCGGTAGTCGTCGACGTCGGCTCCGCCATTACCGTTGACCTGATCTCGGACGAGGGGGCGTTCTCGGGCGGCGCCATCCTGCCGGGCATCGCCATGTCGGCCCGCGCGCTCCATGAGTTCACCGATCTGTTGCCCCAGGTCGATGTCTCGGAACTCGAGGAACCGCCTCCCGCCCTGGGCACGGAGACGGAGTCGGCTATCAGGTCGGGCCTGTGCTGGGGGGCGATTGGGGCCGTCCGCCAATTGATCGAGGAACTGAGCCCCCACGAGCCGCCGCAGGTGTTCCTCACCGGCGGCGCCGGGCCCGCCATCGCTCGGCTCCTGGGCCCCTCCTCCCGCTATATGCCGCACCTGACCCTGGCCGGCATCGCCCTGACGGCTTCTTGGCCCAAAGGCGCCTGAATCGCCCGAAAATGCGCTCGACACTAGCCCGACGCGCAAGCGAGGATGCACGTCGTTGCCCCCTCGCTTGCGCTTCGGGCTAGTGTTTGCGCAGAAGTCGTTGGGCTTCGATCGTGTTACTCCTCTTTGGCCCCTTTTTCGTCCTCCTCCTCCTCCTCCTCGTCCTCGTCGTCGTCCCAGTCGTCGTCCTCGTCGTCGTCCCAGTCGTCGTCCTCGTCGAGGTCGTCGTCCCACTCCTCGTCTTCGTCTTCGTCTTCCCAGTCTTCATCTTCGTCGAGGTCTTCATCTTCGTCATCGACCTCTTCCCAGGGCTCGTCGTCGAGGTCATCCTCGTCTTCTTCGTCTTCTTCATCAGGGTCGTCGTCCTCGTCGCTCTTGGCGGCGACGGCGTCCGACGGCCAACTCGCGCGGAACGTCTCCGTTGGGGGCGCCGAGGCAAGGCCGAGGGCCCCGAGTTCTTCCGGCATGGTTTGCTTCGTGAGGGTCTTTTTCATGTGCGTTTCCTCTAGCGTCTCCCGGGAATGGTGAAGTGGATTCAGAATTTCGTCTGGAGAATCGGCGGCCGTATCGCCTACCGCGTTGGCGACTCGCTTTGTCATCGGCAGCAGATCCGTTCGGGGTAAATCCTCCAAGTGTCGCAGGCCGAAAACCTGCAGGAACAGTCGGGTTGTGCCGTATAGCAACGGACGGCCCAATTCCTCGGACCGGCCGACAATCCGCACGAGGTCGCGCTCGATCAACTGGCGGAGGACCTCGCCGCACTGCACGCCGCGGATCGCTTCGATCTCGGCTCGCAGGACGGGCTGCCGATAGACCACCACCGCCAACGTCTCCATCGCCGGAGCGGACAATCGAATTTCCGCCGGCGCAGAGCAGAGTCGCCGCAACCATGGGGCGAACTCCGTCCGCGTCAGCAGTTGAAACCCGCCGCCCACTTCTTCCACTCGGAACGCACTCCCCTCGGCATCATATCGCCGGTTCAACGTTCGGACCAGTGTACGCGCTTTCGTGCCGTCCGCCAAGCCGGCCATTTGGGCCAATTTTCGACTTCCCAATGGTTCACGGGCAAGGAACAGCACCGCCTCCAGCCGCGCCAGGCGGTTAGGGCGGACGCGAGCCCACCCCTCGTCCTCCGGGGCATTGCTTACCCCCGCCGGGCTACTCGCCATCGGACTCCGCGGCCTCGTCCGCACCCAGCGCTCGGGCTGCCGATACCGCAGGCTCGCACTGCCCAGCACTCGGCCAAGGTCCATAGGGAACTTAGACATACCATCTACCCTAGGGCTCGGCAAGGACCCCGGCAAGGAGTGCGGGAAAAAAAGATCGCCTAGGGGCGTCCGGACCGCCATGCCTCGACCTGTTCGAGGACCTGCCGCATGGCCTTGAAGGGATCGGCCTCAATCGACCAGAATGACTGCGTGTGCTGGGGATTGCCGCCGATGGCCATTCGACAGTAGAAGCGGTACTGCCGCTCTTGATCGCCCCAGGACTCCAGGAGGTAGTAGGTGGCCCCCAACTGACGAAGCCGATCCTGGATGAGGGTAAGGGGATCGCCCGGGGCTGCCATGCCTGGAGAGGGGCTGTCTCCCGCCTTTGGGCCCGAGGAGGACCGGGGCGTCTCCCCGGCAGGTTCGAGGGGCGCATCATATCGGGCCGGAACGACCGCCGACACGCGGGTATCGGCCGATGTGCGGGCATCGGCCGATCTTTGGGCATCTTGACCGCGGACGCCGGGTACCGCGGGGAGAGGCTTGGCCGGCCAATCGGCGTCAGGCGGCTGAATAAACACCGCCGGCGGCGTCGCCGAACCCGGCGCCGTCGCGGCGTTGGGAATGAACCGCGGGGCCTCGGACAACGCGCCGGCATTCTGCCGGGAGCCGGAACTCCCCCGCAACTCGGCCAGACCAGGCCATCGCCCCTCCTGCACCGCCTTGACCACTGCCGGCAACGACGAGCCGAACAGGGCTGCCAGCGGGATGGCAATCAAGCATACCAGCATCACCAGCGCACGGAACATCACGACCACCGATGACTGCTCGGACACCGGCACCTCCCTTCGCCCTCGAGGAACTTCCTTGTTCGCTCTGTGTCCGCCGGACGGGGATTCCAATCGGCCGGCATCATACCGAGGGCTGGGGGGCCGTGCAACAGCAGTTTTCGGCTACCAGCAGTACTCAAACCCCAGGGTGGGGCCGAATAAGAGGCTCGATCCGTTGCTGTAAATCCTGGCCGGCGGGCTGAGTTTGGACGTGGAATCGCCGTCGGCAAGGTAGGTGGGGAAGTTGTCCGGTGCCGTCGCGAGTCCAGAGATCCATCGGAGGTCGAAACTGGCGTTAAGGCAAAGGTTCGGCCGAAGGTGATACCTGCCAAAGAACCCCATCTCCGTGATCAGCGCCAAGCCGTCATTGCTGGCGGTGGTGCGGATATTGAGCGCCTCGGAGAATGGAGTGGCGATCGTCGCAACCTCCGTGGTGTCCTCGGCGAAGTTGATGCACGGAACGAACTTGCCGCGGACGCCGAATTCCCATCGGCAATAGTGATACGTCCAGTCGGCGCCAAACTGAAGTCCGAAGAGGTTGTTATGGGTTTGCACCCGCACCATTCCTCCCGTGGCGTACGGATATTCCGCCAGCAGGGCATAAAAGTCATCAGCCCCGACGATGAAGTGCGTTGGGGTGCCTGTCACCTGGCCCATGTGGCCCGGCTCATTCACTTTTTCGCCGGCGTAGAACTCCTGGTATGTCGTCCCCTGGGCGTGGAAGGTGAGCCTTTCGTCCAGCACCAGGCCCCGGAGTCCGAAAAGGAACGACAGACATCCGCCCGGCGCACATTCTTCCCGCCAGCGACCGTTGGGGTGCAAGACCAATCGGTCTTCAGCGTCGCGGCTTCCCAGCCGGTAGTTCAGCTCGAACTCATCAAGGGAGGCCGTGTACACAAAAGAGTGCTGCAAGGCGTGGTTAAAACTCTGGTCGAGGGCCTGCTGGACGGGATTGGGGGGTGTCGCCAACTCGGTGGTCAACGGAAACTGGGACCTCAGGTTGCCGGCGTAATCGAGGGTCAGCGGGGTCTGTTGGGTGGAGGAAGGCGGTGAGCCAGAGGGGAATTGAATTGTGGGGCCTGGAGCAGCGTTTACGACCGTTGTCGTTGGCGGCGTCGTGGCGAAGGTGGTCAGGGTAAAGCTGCTGGACGCGCCCATTGGGAGATAGACCGGCTCTAGAACCCCCGTGATGGCTCCCCCGCTCCTCCACGAGTCGTGACCTGCATAGGTGAACTCGATGTAGTTGTCGCGATGGTTCGCGTCCTGGCCAAGCCATGCCCCGATGGTCCCGACAAAGGCCGCCGAGGTTTCGTACCCCATGGTCGGCACAACCCCCACAACAGTGTTCGTTCGGAAATCGCTCCACGTGTACTGATATATGGTGCTCGTGGTGCTGCCACCCGAAACGGTCTGTGTCGTTTGCGTGGAGGCGAGTGCCGTCGGTACCCAGTGCGGGGTGCTGATGGTGTTCGAACCCGAGGGGTTGGACGACACGGACTCGGCGGTCAGCGGCAACGCGTGGCCGATCAAGTTCCGGCCTAACACCCGCACTTGCAGATCGGTGTACCACGGGGCCGGCTCGCAGGTGCCGCCCCCGCAGAGTTCGCATCCCGCGGGTGTCATGTCTCCGAACACGCCATCGCCGGAGGACGGCTGCTCGCCGATGAGCCAGTTTCCGTCATTCGCCGTGGTCGCGGCCGTTTTTTGCGGCGGACCGGAAGGGATGACTTCTGGCCCACTGGGGGACGCCTGGCGTGGATCGGTAAGCTCTTGGGCCACGGCCTGCCCCCATGGAAGCAGTCCAACCCAGACCAGGGTGATCACGATCCGTCGTACTGCCGTTTCCACAAACCGTCCTCCTGAACATGACCCGCGGCGGCACATCACACCGTGCGCGGGGAGCAGCGATACGTTTCCGAACGCGAAACGCCGCATTTCAGCCCGCGTAGACCATTAGGTGCCGATCCACGGGTATGGACGTGAACAACTGCCTAAATCGGCCAAGACGGGTCGCTACAACAGGAATAATCGTCAAAATCTCACTCATTGCCCCGGCTTGCGCGAGCAGTAAACTCACCGGGTCGGGCGCAGATTACCCATAGTGCCGCACCCGCTGTGCAATGCCATGAGAGATTCCAGCCGCAGCGTACCCGCACGGTACCCGGCCCGCTCGGTAGTGTCCCTCCGCCTTCCAATGGTTAGAGTGCGTCCCTGATAAGCGAAAAATGGGCAAAATGACAATGGTTGTAATGCACGTGGAAAACGCCATAAACAGTTGCCATACTGGCACTTAGACGCGGCAATCCAAGAATCCTGGAAGCCCCGAAAAGCCCCCTCTTCGGGCTTGTGCGGGCGTCAGTGACGCCCGGTGTTCCGATGGTTCCTCATCGACCCGCGGGGCTCCTCAAACAGCGGATCGCCGACCCCGCAGCCCGGCCGGCTTGATCCGGTACAGGACAGGCCGGTGATGGTCCGAGAAACCGCTTGACAGGCGTTTTCTGTTGCGATACCATAATGACAGACATGCTGTCTGTCACTGACACGGAGGCCGCTTGACGATGAAACTCGACCGGATTACCGATGGGGAGCTATCCATCCTGCAAGTCCTTTGGGAGCGCGGCGAGGCCACCAGCCGCGAGATTACGACCGCTGTTCACGAGGAAGTGACGGACCCCAAGATGGCGTCTGTGCAAAAGCTCGTTGAACGGCTGGAGGCAAAGGGGTGCGTCCAGCGCGACCGGAGCGAGCGGGCACATCGTTTTCGCCCGCTGGTAAGCCACGAGCAATTCCTCCGCAGCCGTCTGCAAGCGACGACCTCTGGCCGTCGAAGCCCAGCGGCAACCGTAGTTCGGATTAGGCGAGAATCGCTATGCAAACTTTTTGGGAGATCGTAGCCAGCAACGCCCTCCTGGTCGTCGTCCTGGCAGCGGGCGTTGCCCTGTTGGGCCGTGTCTGGAAGAACCCGTTGCGTCTTCATCTTCTCTGGGTGCTCGTGCTTCTAAAGCTCGTCACGCCGCCGGTCGTAACCGTCCCGCTTCCGTTGCCGGCTAGACAGGTTCCGCTGCCATCGGAAGCACATCCGGCAACGGAGCGCCTGATGGATCAAGCGCGTATCGAGGCTCCCCGGCAAGAGACTGCTTCCCTCGCGGTCAGTCAGGAAAATCAGCGTTTCCTGGGCGCTCGGGCGGTTTCAGAAAGCCAGGCCCCGGGCATGGGCGCTGTCCCGTCAGTGGGAGAGTACCAAAGGATACCGTGGCTGATCGTTCTAGGGTGGATGTGGGGCGTGGGCATCCTGTTGTTCGCATTCGGCCATGCCTACCGCATACTCCGTTTCATGAAACTACTCCGCTGTGACGAGGCCCCTTCTTCCGCCGTGCTGAGCATGGCGGAGGGGATCGCGAAGCGGCTTGGCCTGAGACGTGTGCCTGAAATTCGTATACTGCCCGTCTGCGTGTCGCCGCTGGTCTGGTCGCTTGGCGGCAGGCCCCGAGTGTTTCTGCCGGCCGCGCTTTTCAAGCGGCTGGACGGGGCCGCGCAGGAGGCGATTCTCGCCCACGAACTGGCGCATGTGCGGCAGAGGGACCATTGGGTTCGGCTGTTGGAATTGGTTATCACCACGCTCTTCTGGTGGCATCCTGTTGTGTGGTGGGCATCTCGCCGACTGCAAGAACTCGAAGACCAGTGTTGCGACGGAATCGTGGTCGATATGGCGCCACACGGCGCCAAGAGCTACGCCACCGCGCTCTTGGATACGTTGGATTTCCTTTCCGAACGGTCGGTTGCCGCTCCGCTCGGAGCGACGGCTGCCAAGTCTTCCACCTTACTGGCAAGGAGAATCAGCATGTTGAAGAATCGCACTCCAGAAATGCGGCTCACTGTCGGCCGCCTGGTGCTTTTGGCGGTTGTGGTGGCGGTTCCGATGGCGTTGGCTTTCGCGGCAAAGCCGCCGCAGACAGACGGGCCGTCGTCGTCGGATGCTCGGAACCCCGGCGAAAAGCCCGTCGTCGAAAAACGCGCCGTCAACAAACTCGTCAAGGATTTCCCCGAGAAGACCGACCTATCTACGCCGGAAGGGGCTCAAGCCGCCTGGAATCGAGCATCCGCTCGAATGGACGATCAGGCTGTTCTTGAACTCAGTTGGATCAAATGGGGGCCGCGCGACATCGAGAAAATGGAGCGGTATCGGAAGGACAACCCAAACGATACCAGGATTTACAACGAGGCCCAACAGAACGCCGAAATCCTGGAGGTGGCCACGTATCGGGGAGACTTCGCGGATGTGATAACCAAGCTGAGCTTTCCAGCAGGTGTCGGGCGCGATCCCTACAGCAGTCGATCTTTCGGGAGAATCGACGGCGTCTGGAAGAACCTCGGCGAGGATCGGCTGCCAAGCCTGGAAGCCGCCAGAACGAATTTTGACCGCAAGAAGGAGGCGCTTTGGCAGAACTATGTCAGCGTGCGCGACCGCATTGCGAAAGGGCAGCCGGCGGCGGCAGACGGCGGCGAATCCAGGGAGACGGGTGCCCGAATCGCGCCGGGCGAACCACTGGGAATCACCGTCGAGAAAGCCGACTTGATGGGCCGGGTGGAGTGGGCCATGATGCACGGCGGTCGAGACATCACCGCGCGAAAGTCCATTGAGTGGGGCGATGTCCAGAGAGACGCGAAGGGGAACCGTTCGATCCGCTACAAGTTCTACGCGACCATTTGGGATCGCGATGTGTACATTATGAACATGGTGTTCACCTTCGACGCGAAGGGCAACATCATCAGCACGGAGAACGTGGAGGGCTTTCCACAAAAGAAGGTGGAGAAGCCGGTGAATGTCAGCACCCAACAGGGAATGAAGGAACTGGTCGAGGACTTCTTCAGCAAGAATTTCCGCGATATTACGTCGCGTGAGAGTATCGAATGGGGCGAAGTTGCAAAGGCGGAGACCGGCAACTCTTCAATCCGGTATAAGTACCGCGCCAAGATTTGGGACAAGGACACCAAGATTATGAACCAGGTGTTCACGTTCGATCCGAAAGGCAAGTTCGTCTCCGTCAAGGACGTGGAGGGATTCCCAAAAAATCAGTAGGTTGCATGATACACTGGCACCCAGCCGCCTGCGGGTGCGATACGAGTTGTCGTTCTCTTGGCCCCTCCCGCATTTGTGCCCCAGACCGTCGCCCCACCAATGGGTCGATGCCGTTGGCCCCACGGCCGTGCGCCGGGCGCACCGGGGAGAATGCTGATGGGGTTGGCAGGGGGATTGGAGCGTGCCGCAAGACGTGACGCGCTCTAACCCAACACCAACCACGAACGGCGCGCCAAATGCGCCGTCGCAGCAATAATCGTGCCCAGTCTGCGGACGCGGAGCACCTTCGTAAAGCATTGCAAATAGGCGACTTGGGCACATCGCCTTGACCGCTACTTGGCAAGCCAAGCCACTCTGCTAAAATAGAGTCTCACCTCAAGGTGGGTAAACATTCGGTTCTCCCGCCGGCACTTGCTGGCGGCGTTCCTGGGGAGAGCCTGGGGGCGGCGCGCAGCCCGACGTGGGATGCCGGTTGGCAATACGGCTGGAGGAGGCAATTTCACGTT
>JBEKCP010000362.1:0-6424 GCA_050014815.1 Thermoguttaceae bacterium
AGTTCTGCCTGTGTCCGGTTGCCAGTGCCATTGTTGATTTCCTTTGCGGTTGGGGTTGTATCTTCAGGACATCAGTCGGCTCGCCCCTTTCCGCCCCGCCGTGCGGGGTCGGAAAGGGGCTTCGCTACAGTCGGAAAGGGGCTTCGCAGGTGCCGATGGTTTCCGAGAAGAAGAGCGATGGCGCAGAGGAACGGGGGGTAGGGGTGGACAGCGTGCCGGGACGTGACGACAATTGGGGTAGGTAGACCCCGACCTGGCCGGGGTGAAGCCGTAGCCCAGACGCTATACTGACGGAAATGGACGCTTCCAAGCCCAAACGCCGATGGTGGCAATTCAGCCTGCGGACGCTGACGCTGCTGGTGGTCGTCACGCTTTTTGCCATCCCATGCGGTTGGATTGCATTGAAAATACGGCAGGCTAACAGAGAACGGACGGCGGAAGCGGCAACTCAGGAATTGGGCGGGCGAATAATATCCTGGGTAGCAACAACTCCACCTTGCCTGTATCGTTCGCTGGGGCCTGGCTTTCTTCCGCCCGCTGCTTACGAGGTGTCTTTTGCCGGAACCCAGATCACGGATGCTCAGTTAGAGATTGTCGAGTGGCTGTACCATCTTCGGTCTTTAGACCTTCAACACACCCAAGTCACAAATGCTGGGCTACAGCATCTAAAGGGGCTGAATGAACTGGAAGGGTTGAACCTTTCTGACACCAAAATCACGGACGCTGGGTTGGAGCTAATCAAGGGGCTGAACCATCTTCGCTCGTTGGACGTTACCGGCACCCAAGTTACGGACGAAGGTGTGAAGAAACTCCAGCAGGCATTGCCGAACTGCCGGATAGGACACTTTGACTAGTTGCGGGTCTCACGGCCTCTTTGGCGAGCGTGAAAACCCCTTGAAAATCGGCTCGGAATAGTGGGGACACCCATGACCGGGGCTCCTGTTTCAGTTCGGCAGCACCGGGCTGTCACCACCTTCACTACGCCGCCACCAACTCCCCGCCGACCCCCGCCGCTTCCATCGGGAGCACCTCAACCTGAAGATCGTCCAGCAGCACCTTTCCCTCACGGTGCATCTTGGGAAGGCTGGCGATCAAGTCCTGCCTGATGGCCTTGACCGCTTCGTCGACGTCCTTGATCCGCTCCTTGATCTGCTTGTCTTCCTTCACCTTGGCGGTCATGGCCTCTCGCAGGGCTTCCCGCAACATGGTGAGGGCGTACTCACGGACGACGCCGCACTTTTCCCAGAACAAGGCCAAGACGGCGATCAAGGGGATGCTGACGGTGGGAGCGGCCAGTTCGTCATCACACTTCTCCACCGTACCGCTGACCCGCACGAGGATCTCTTCGTCGACGTGGTGACGGCCTGGGGCAAGGTCGGCGTCTTCGTTCTTCCAGGACTTCACAAGCAGGGCCTTGACGTTCATCGGGTAGTTTCCTTTCCGGTTGGCGGTTGGTTGTCGTTACCTCTCTCAGGACATCAGGCGTGGCGCAAATTCGCTCTTGCCGTCAGGACTTTTTCTCCGTTGAATATCGTGCCCTTTTCGGTGCAGCGGACAACGATGTACCGCCCATGCCGCCCCTCAACCACTCCAGGTCTTCCGGCAAGCATGTTGTGCTCGCCACGGGCAACCTTGAATCTGACCTTGTCACCCTTGCGAAACGGTTTCATGTTTCCCTCCGGTTGTCAGACATTAGTCGGGGATAGGGTCTTTATGGGCGCTCCCGCCTTCCCTCTCCCGCCATGCGGGAGAGGGAAGGCTTACTGCGAAGGGAAACGCCAACAACAACTGCTTCAGTATTCGTCTGGCCTCAGCAAACAGGTCGAACTGCGGTCGGCTTCCGTGATGACCCAGATGCGTTCCCCTCGCAGGGTCCGGTAGGCCGACAGCAGGCGGCTGCCATCCACGAGGGCCTGGTCGTTGGCCCTCTTGTCCTCGTTGCAGAGTTCGCCCCAGTCGCCCCGGACGTGCTTGTCCAGAAAGAACGATGGGGACTGCCCTGCTTCCTGCAATGCCTGTAATGCGCCGGGCGTGGCGACGATCTGGCCGAGTGGGAACTTTGGTTTCATTTTGCCCCTCACTTGCTACTCCGGTTTTGCCCGTGCCACTTCCAACCCGTTCGGGGTCACCATCAGCAGAAAGCCCGACTCCTTGCCGAAGTCGAAATGCACGGCACGCATAAATTCGGTGTAGTCGATCTGTGCGACCAGTCGTGCGATGGCCTCGGCCACAACCGCCTTACGGGCGACGATCAGGAAACGGTAGTCGCCTTCGTGGATCGGCTGGACATCGTGATGCTCCGTACCGATCTCAGCCAACATCGCCACCAAACGATCCACGTCCTCTTGCCCCTGGGCGTGAATCTGGAGGCTGGTGGCATCCAGCGGGTGCTGAAGCAGGTTCAGTCGCCCAATTCTGGTGAACAAGAGCATGTCGTTTCTCCCTGGTGGCTTACACGGATAAGACATCAGTCACCAACTGCCGCCGACACTCGTGCATGGCATACGTGGCCCGTTGCCGAACCTCCAAGTCATATCCCCGCTGCCGGAGTTCGGCTTCGAGATCGGCGTATTCGTCGGGGGTTGCCGGTCGGCTCTCGGCGATGCACCCGTAATAGTCGGCTGCACAATGCTAGCCGATATGTTGGAAACAGGTGCAGTACACGCCGTAGTTGTCGGCGGGCAGTTCGGGCATCAGGGCAAAGATGTTGCCTTCCCGATCCATTCGGAAGATGACGATGGTGGTGTCCATTGCGTGTCCTTTCCGCACAGGAGACATCAGTCGCTTGGTCGGCACCTATTTCTCAAGCGGTTGGTCGTTAAGGACAGCAACGAGCAATTCCATGTCGGCCGCATTGTCGATCAGTCGTTGGGAAGCCCGCAGCAGGTCACGGTAGGTGCTGTGTTTCTTTGCCCACTCAAAGACCTGCTTGGGAATCAAGCAGCAGTGCCGTGCCAGCGTTTCGGAGAGTACGGCAAGCATTTGCTCGTCGTTGGCGTGCGCCCAGCCACGTTTTGGCGTCTTTATCACTCGTGCAAAGGTCATTGGGCGGTTCTCCGGTAGGTCAGCCGTCTCAACAACGTGGGAGCGAGGGAGGTCGTGCCCCTGCCGGAGCTATGCGCATCTTGCCCCGTTAAGTTCGTTTGGCTCGCACGTTGTCAAGACAACCACAAGACATCAGTCGCTTGGTCGACACCATCAACCGGTCGCCCGGCAACCGTCGCCCTTCTTGGGCAGGTAGTCCCGGATTTTCCCGAGCAGCTTCCCTTCCTCGGTGTTCTGGGCCTTGGCCTCCAACTTCTCAAAATCGGGGCGACCGGCCATCGCCGAGTCGGGAACGATGCCAGCGGGGGCGGCATCCTTCAACACGCCGAACAGCCCGGCAAGCATTTGGTCCCAATGCCCGACCTCTTCGGCCAGGGCCTTCACGTCCCGCTTGGTCCAGAAGTCGCCTTCGTCACTGACGTGGACGTTGAAGCCAATGTCTTGGGCCTTTTCCAGAATTGCACAGACTGCAAGGTGCGCCCGTAGGAAATTGGGCATCCCCCCGACCCGTGGATCATTACAAAACTGCGTCTTACAGAAGGAACCCCAGGTTCCTTTTTCGCCGGGGACGACGTGCTTTTCGCCCCAGAGCAGCCGGTTGATGTCCGCCTTGAACTCGGACGAAGCGAACAGCCGCTTACCCTCCTCGACGCTGCCTTGAAACCGCCAGCGGATGTATTCCTTCATCCGATCCTCCAGCTCGACCAGCACCCATGATGGAGCGTAGCCCCGCCGGTGGCTCTGGTAGCGGCCATGGCAGACACACACCCGATAGGACTGGTCCCGTGCGATATGTTCGTGGGACCGAATGTAATCATCAGACCAGGGCATCCGCCGCAACTTCCACCGCTTGGCAAAGTCCCTCAGTATGCGGGCGGCTCCCGGATAGGACCGGGGGTGGGTGATTGCCATAGACCAGCCCGGCTTATTGAACTGCTGATCGGCCAAAGTCTGAACCGGGTATTCCTTCCGCTTGGGGCAGACGAACTGCCGGAAGGAGCGAACCCCCACGTTCATCTCCTCGCAGCCCTGGGCGGGCCAGACCGAGAAAACGAGCATCCGGGTGGGCTGCTGTCGGAAAGACGTGCCGGGTTGCCAGGGGGACTCGACGCTACGGGACGCCTGAATCTTCGCCCACCGAAAGGGATCGTCCTCCGCTTCCCCCGGTTCGCAGTCCTTGCCCGTGAACTCGGTGAGTTCGCTGACCTCCTCCACAGGGAGGTCCATGCAGAATTGCCGCAAGGCTTCCAGCTTGGCCCGGATCGTCTTGGGGGACCAGCTCTCCGGCACGTTGACTGAGTAGTGGATCGTCAGGCCCATTGTATGTTTCCTTTGCCGTTGATTGCCGTATCGAGGACATCAGTCGGTTGCGGCTCAGTTGTTCCCGAACACGCTCAGGACCGCCCGCCGGACCCGCCGCCAGTCCCGCTCATCGAACCGTTCTTTGCGGGTCTCGGGGACCGGAGTGACGTAGGCGGAGAGAATGGCCCGCTCTTGCCCGTCGTCTCGGAAGGAAATTGCCGGGGACCAGCCGAATCCGAAGCCGGGAGCGCCAAGACTGCCCATCGTCTCGGTGCTGTCGGCCACGAGGCCCGTGGCGTCGACAAACCGCTGGAACTGCTCCTTGGTGAGCATTCCGCACCACTTGCGGTGCTTGCCCTTTTCCCAGTCGTCCTCCAGATACGAATACTCGTACTGGTTGTCGCCTTCGGTTTTGTCCCAGAGCTTGCGGGCTTGCGGCGGCTGGAAGCGGGCAATACTTTCGCTACGAGGGCAGTCGGCACTGTAGATGACGCTGAACAGCATGGCTGGCTCCTTGCTACGGGGTTGTTGGTTGCCATCAGCAAGACATCAGGCGGCTTCCAGGGCCTATTCGTTGTCGGCGTCCTCGCCCTCGAACACTTCGATCTCCTCTTCAAGCTGCTCAACTGCATGGAGCAACCAGGCTTCGCAGCGTTCCTCGAAGGTCTGGCGATCGTGGGTAAACCCTTCGGGGATTTCACCTTCGTCGAACAAGCCCCGGAGGGCCGACACGGCAAGGTTCAACTTACCTTGGTCCATTGCATTGCTCCTTGTGGGCAGGACATCAGGCGGTTCGCCCGGAGTCAGACCTTCTCGATGCTGCGGATGGATGGGATCACTTCGTCAACCTTGACACCGAGATCACGCAGAGCATCGGCAAGTTCCCGGTGCTCATCGGCGGGCAGGCCATAATCGTTGGCGACCTCAAGGCAGTCCGGTTCGTCAAGCTGCTCGCACTCGCCCTCGTATAGCTTAGCAATGGCCTCGGCCTCGCTATTCGCCTCAACCCGGTATGCCCGAACATGAAGCTCATACTGCTCGATCTGGTAGGTCGGCATGGTTCACTCCCAAACGATTTCGATGTAGTCGTCGCCGTGCTCGTCCTGCTTCAAGGACTGCCCCTCGACGCCTTCGGTGTCGTAACCCTCAGTGTCATAATGTCATAATCCCGGACGACGACCTTGACGCCCTCTGGGCAGGCGACATCTTGAATTACCCCGCCCTCCATCGTGATTCTGACGGTCTTCATGTTCTCCTCCGCTTGCAAGACATCAGTCGCTCATCCGTATTTCACCTGAAGCCGGGCCAACTCGGCACGCTCGCCGGCTTCCGTTTCCTCGACCAATCGTTGCCGATACCGTTCCAGCGTCCCATCAGCCCGAAGCCACGCCTGCAAGGCTCGCTCCACGTCGCTGTAGGTCCAGGCTGGATCGCCGTAGCACGGGTGTTGGAGCGTCTGTTCCAGGAACCGCACCTTGTCAGCGGTTGTGGTGAAGAACTCCTCCCAGAATCCGCCACGGTTGTAATGGGCAATGTGGGCGAAGGTGTTGGAAAGCCGCCGGTAGAATTTGTCCGTGAAGTGCTTGGCGGCAAAGTCGCTCTGGACGAACCGCACGAACCGCTTGGCGAATGCTGCCTTGTCCTGGGCGGTGTCCCATTGGGTCGGGATGAATTGAGAGGAGTCAAGAGTCATGGCGATTGCTTCCGTTGAGGTGTTGGTCATCGTCTCCCGTGAGCAAGACATCAGTCGTCACGCCTACTAAAAACGGCAGGGGCTCCCGCAGCTTGCGCCACAGGAGCCCCCGGTCACCCGGCCTGCTACTCGGGCTGGAACTTGAAATAGAACCTCGGATTGTGCTGGAAGAACAACGATCCCCGCACACGGTCGGACTTGCGCCGCACAACAATCAACGGAGCGGCGAACCCCAGCACCTCGAAATCTTCGGACAATTGCCGGGTGTCCCAAACTTGGCCGTGTTCGGCCTCCAATGCCTCCCGGCTGCCCGGCTTGGCGTTGATCTCGGCCAGCAATTCCTTGCGGATGGATTCCGTTGGATCGGACATAGAATCTCCTCAT
>JBEKCP010000363.1:0-6402 GCA_050014815.1 Thermoguttaceae bacterium
CGTATGCACCGAGGCCTGAAACCGCTCTTTACCACCCCAGTGCCAGGATTCCATTACGCCCTCGTGGACGTCAGCCATTCGGCTACCAAGCCTTGCGGCGCTGGGGAACGACACGACAAAGCCAGCGGCGGCCGCCGGATCTTTGACGACCTCAATCAGGCCAGCATCAATCAGAGCGGAGTACCTATAGAAATACATGGAGGATCGCAGCGTACTGGCGCCGCGAGCCTCTGGCTTCGGGAGTCGCCCGACGGGCTTGTGACGAACGGGTTTCTGGCTCGCGCTCATTTGTCGCCTCCAGCGTTAGCCGGGGAAGACACGTAGGGCATCGGAATCCCCTTTTCGTCCAGCGACCTCTTGATGACGGCAATCTTGTTCCTCGCGAACTCTGCCGTGGTGCAAAGGTCGGCAATCTGCTGTTCGTCGAGGCGGGCTTCCACGCTGGAAACCGATCCATCAGCTTCGAGCAAGTCAAGGCGTAAGATCGAGACCACAACGGCTCCCTCGATCTTTGAGCGGTGTTCGTCGAAGACCGGCCGAATGTCACAAATCAACTGCAGGCTGCCGACCTCCTTTCCGGTCGCGCCGGCCAGAGTTTCGGCCTTGTGTTGCCTAGCCAGGGCTGCCGGGGTGGCGACCAACTCGACGATGCGTCTAGCGAGTTCGTCCTTCTCAGGAGAGGTCAGCTTTTTCGAACGTTCCTGGATCGCTTCCCGGAGCAGGTTGACCGATTTCTCGAGGGGCTCATCTGATTCGCCCCGTAGGAGCGTGTGTAACCGCCAGACGAAACGGGAAACATCGGATGCGGGCTTGCCTGGGCCGAGGGTTCTCGAAGTCACCTTATCGACCGCCCCGCGGTCGAGAAATTCCTCCTCCTGCGCAAGGGCGTCCTTTAGCGCGTTGTAGGGTGACTCAGGAATGGCGAGGAGGGTCTTGGCATCCGACAGGAAGTCGTCGTCTGTCGCGAGGTACTGAACGATGAAGGCGAACGGCGGGCTTCCGAAAACGCTTCGTCCTGTTTTTCTGGCCATAACGGGAATTGCACAGGGTCCTTGTAGAGCCCACCCCCCAGCGGCCGCCAGGACTCGTGGGCCGTAATCCTCACAGGGGCCACCGCGGGTCTAGACGCACGGGGCTCCGGCGCGACGGACACACGGAGAGTTTACCATATTATACGGGGGGCGGGATAGATGGTTCGCAGTTCGACCACGCGAGGGTATGCCAAGTACAAATTCCCTAGGGGGACTCCTCGACAGGGGGGGTGGCGGACCTACTCTTCGATCCTCTGCGAGAGCCGCTCGATCACTTGGCCGTCCGGGCCGCGGAGGGTCACTTCCAGGGGCATCTGGCCGGGCAGACTGTGCGTGGCGCAGCCGAAACAGGGGTCGTAGGCCCGGAAGGCCATCTCGACCTGGTTGAGCAGCCCCTCGCGGACCTGGCCCTTGTGGATGAGCCCTTGGGCCGCCTTCTTGACCGACATCGAGATGGCGGCGTTGTTGTTCGTCGTGCCCACGATGAGGTTCACCTTGGTCAGGATGCCGCGCTCGTCGGTCGTGTAGTGATGGGTCAGCGTGCCCCGCGGTGCCTCGACGCAGCCGACGCCCTCGGTCGGCGTCTCGGTGGGCAGCGTGCGGTACTCCTTGCCGGTGATCTCCGGATCGGCGGCCAATTCGACCCACCGCTCGGCCGCATAGAGCAATTCGACGAGCCGGGCCCAGTGGGTCGCCAAGGTGTGGTGGATCGGCTTGCCGCCCAACGTCTGGTACATCCGCTGGTACTCGGCCTGGGCCAGCGGGGTGGCCATGCCGTCGGCGGCGTTGCACCGCGAAAGCGGCGTGGCCTTGTACACGCCCGAGTCCTCCCCATCGACCAACCCCTTCCAGCCGATCTTCTTGAGGTAGGGGAACTTCAGATAGGACCAGGGCTCGACCCGCTCCGCGACGAACTCGCGGTACTGCGAGCAGTCGTACTTGGCGTGTTCGCGGCCGGTCGGGCTGGTGACGCGGATCTTGCCGTCATAGAAGTTCGTGCGGTTCTGGACATCGACCATGCCCATGTTGTAGGTCTTGTGGACGAAGGCGTCGTTGGTGATGAGATTGACGTAAGCCGTATTGGCCAGCACCACGTCGTCGAAGATTTCCAACGAGAACTGGGCGAATTTGACGGCCTCGCGTCCGCGGGCCTCGATCTCGCGGCGCTGTTGCTCGTCAATCCCTTTGCTGACGCCGCCCGGCAGGCCCCAGTTGGGATGCACGGCGCGGCCGCCGATCATCTTGATCAGGGCGTGGCCGTCGCGACGCATCTTCAGGACCTTGCCCGCCACATCCATCCCCACCTTCTTGACCACGCCGAGGATGTTTCGCTCGGCCGGCGGGGCGTCGGGACCGACCACGAAATCCGGCCCGCCCAGGGCGTAGAAGTGCGTGGTGTGGTCGGTGGCATAGAAGATGCTGTAGAACAGCTCGCGGAGCTTCTTGGCCGTCGGTGGCGGCTCGACGTGGAACAGTGCGTCCAGCGCCTTGGTGGCCGCCAGGTGGTGGGCCTCGGGGCAGACGCCGCAGATCCGCGCGGTCAGGTTCGGCATGTCTTCCGCCGGGCGCCCGACGCAGAACTTCTCGAAGCCCCGCAACTCGGGGATCTGCAGGTAGGCATTGGCCACCTCTCCGGCGTCGTCCAGAAAGATGTCGATCTTGCCGTGGCCTTCCAGCCGGGTGATCGGGTCGATGGATATGCGTTTCATGGAAGGGATTGGGGATTAGGGATTGGGGATTGGGAAAGCCCCGCGACTGCGTCGCGGGGGTCAGAACTGGAAATTGAGGATTGGGAATAGGGGATTAGCATCGCGCGGCATTGCTCCATCTGAAGTCTTGCATCTGCAAATCTAATCCCCAATCCCTAATCCCTAATCCCTCTTCTTCCCCCGCCGCAGCAGGCTGCCGGCCAGGCTGAAGCGGTAGAACGTGCCGACCGGGTCGGGAATCCCGTCGGCGATGATCTGGTCGATCTCGTTCGGATCGGAGGAGTCGATCACCGAGGCCACCGCGCTCTGGAGCCTCGCGCCGTAGTCCTCCACGCCCTCGTTGCCGCCGTGGCAGCCGATGCAGGGGGAATTGACCTGCGGGCACAGGGCGCCGCAACCGGCCCGGGTGGCGATCCCGCAGCAGATCAGGCCCTGCTCCAACAGGCAGGTCTCCTCGTCCGGAATGATCTGCCAGGTGCGGTAGAACTTCTTGATCTTCTTCTCGTTCCGCTTCCGCTTGCACTCGTCGCAGACAGTCGTCTGGAGGCCCAGCACCGAGCCGCGAGGGGGCAGCTTGCCGCCGACGATCGCCTCGATGGCGGCCCAGATCCGCTCGGCCTCCGGCGGGCAGCCCGGCAGGTAATAGTCCACCTCGACCGTCTGGTCGAGCGTCTTCAGCGTGTCGTAGAAGATGGGCAGGTGGAGGGTTCCCTCGGGCATGGGCGTCTCGTGCTGGGGGCGGAGGTCTTCGGGGTTCTCCGGCATGGTGGCCGAGCCCTCCTTGTAGACCGTGTCGAAGATCGACTGCCGGTCGTCGAGGTTGGCCAATCCGGGGATGCACCCCTCCGAGGCGCACGAGCCGAAGGCCACCAGGACCTTCGCCTTGCGGCGGAGCAGTTGGGCCATGTAGTCCTGCTCGCTGGTGCGGACGCCGCCGTTGAAGAAGCAGACGTCGATGCTGCCATCGGGCATCTTTTCGACGTCGCGGACCTTGCCGTCGGTGGCGCAGGGCCAGAGGACGATGTCGAAGGCCGCTGCCACGTCGAGGATCTTGGCGTCGATCTGCAACAGGGCGATCTCGCACCCGCCGCAAGACGCGGCCCAGTAGATCGCCAGCCTTCCCTTGGTCTTCTCGGGTTCGCTCATGGCCTTAGCGGGTTCGCTCATGGCAGCACCTCCATTGCTTCGGCGTGTTCCCGGGCGATGCTCTCCAGCGCCTCCTGGCGGTGGGCGTCTTCGGCCCAGTTGGCCGGCCAGCAGAGCGGCCCGAGACGGCGGATGTCCTCGACCAGCTTGTCGACCGCCTCGGCCAACTGCTGGCCTTCGGCGGCGGAGGCCCAGACCAGGCGGACCCGGTCCGGCTCGACGCCCAGTCCGGCCAGCACGTGCTTGAGCATCGCGTAGCGGCGCATCGCCTTGTAGTTCTGCTCGATGTAGTGGCATTCGCCGGGGTGGCAGCCGGCCACCAGCACGCCGTCGGCGCCGGAGGCCAGGGCCTTCAGCACGAAGGTGGGATCGACCCGCCCGCTGCACATCACGCGGATGATGCGGACGTTGGGGGCGTGCTTGATGCGGGCCGTGCCGGCCAGGTCGGCCGCCCGGTACGAGCACCAGTTGCAGCAGAACCCCACGATTTTCGGTTCAAAGGTTTGGTCGGGCATGGGTAGGGATTAGGGATTCAGGGATTTGGGGATTCAGGGATTTGGGCAAAGCCCCGCGACTGCGTCGCGGGGTTCGCTTGCGGTTTCGCCTTGCATCGCGTCCCAAAGGATCCCCTCGATCTCGGCGAATATCTGCCGGTTGTTGAAGTGGGCGCCGGTGATCGCGCCGGCCGGGCAGGCCGCCACGCAGGTGCCGCAGCCCTTGCACAACGCGGTGTTCACCCGGCTGACCTCCTTTTGGGCGTCGAACTCGATGGCGTTGTAGGGGCACATCGTGTTGCAGATCCGGCAGCCGGAGCACTCGTCTTCGTTGATCGAGGCCACGATCGGCTCGATCATCACGGTGCCCTTGGTGATCATGCCGGCCACCCGGGCGGCGGCAGCGGCCCCCTGGGCCACCGAGGCGGGGATGTCCTTCGGCCCCTGGCAGGCGCCCGCCACGAACACCCCGTCGGTCATCGTGGCCACCGGGTCCAGCTTGGGGTGCCGTTCGATGTACCAGCCCCCCTTGCTGCACGAGATGCACGCCCGCAAGCCGATATCCTTCGCGTCGGTCTGCGGCTCCAGGGCGCCCATCAGGACGACCATGTCGAAGGGCAGCCGCCGCTGGCGGCCCAGCAGGGTGTCCTCGACCTCGACGATCAGCTTGCCCGCCTCCTCCGGCGTCGCGGCCGCGTCGCTCACCGCGGCCACCTTGCCGCGGACGAATTGCATGCCCTCTTCCTGGAGGCGCTGGTAGAACTCCTCGTAGTCCTTCTGCGGCGTGCGCATGTCGATGTAGAACGAGTAGACCTCGGCCTGGGTCTTCTCGAGGATCAAGTGCCCGAACTTCAAGGCCGCCATGCAACAGACGCTGGAGCAGTACGGGTTGTGGTTGGCGTCGCGGCTGCCGACGCAGTGGATGACGGCCACGCTCTTCGGCTCGGTCTTGCCGTCCCGCATCACGATCTTGCCGTTGGTCGGGCCGGCGGCGTTGCACAGCCGCTCGAACTCCATGCTGCTGAAAACGTTGGCCAGCCGGCCGTAACCGTAATTGGTGACCCGCGAGCAGTCGAACAGCTTCCAGCCGGTCGCCAGGATGATGTTGCCCACCTCCAGCTCGACGATCTCGTCCTGCTGCTGGAAGTCGACGGCCTCGGTCGGGCAGACCTTGGCGCAGACCTGGCACTTGCCCGTCTTGAAGAAGGTGCAGTTGGCCGTGTCGATGACCGGGATCCGCGGCACGGCCTGCGGGAAGGGCGTGTAGATCGCCTTCCGGTTCCCCATGCCCACCTCGAACTTGTCGTCAACCACCTTCCGCGGGCATTTCTCGATGCAGATGCCGCACCCGGTACACTTCCGGGAATCGACCATGCGGGCCTTTTGGCGGATCTTCACCTTGAAGCCGCCCACCGACCCGCTCACTTCCTCCAGCTCGGAGTAGGTCATCAGGGTGACCTTGTCGTGCTGTCCGACCTCGGACATCTTGGGCGTGAGGATGCAGGCGGCGCAGTCCAGCGTGGGGAAGGTCTTGTCGAACTGGGCCATGTGGCCGCCGATCGAGGGCTCGCGCTCGACCAGCACGACGGGGTATCCGGCGTCGGCCAGCTCGAGCGTGGCCTGGAGCCCGGCGATGCCCCCGCCGACCACGAGCGTGACGGGGTTGACCTTGACGTACATCCGCTCCAGGGGCTCCTGGTACTCGGTCCGCGCGACCGCGGCGGCCACCAGGGCCTTGGCCTTCTCGGTGGCGGCTTTCTTGTCCGTGTGGACCCAGGAGCAGTGCTCGCGGATGTTGGTCATCTGGAGCAGGTAGGGGTTCAGGCCGGCGTTCTCGCAGGCGCGGCGGAACGTCTTCTCGTGCAGGTGGGGCGAGCAGGCCGCCACGACCACCCGGGTGAGCCCTTGCTGGCGGATGTCGTCCTCGATCATCTGCTGGCCCAGCGAGGAGCACATGAACTTGTAGTCCCGCGACACGGCGACGTCCCGGAGGTTCGCGCCGGCCCAGCGGGCGACCTCCTC
>JBEKCP010000364.1:0-6400 GCA_050014815.1 Thermoguttaceae bacterium
GCCGATGGCGATGATCGACGACTCCCCGGACGTGCTGGCGGCACAGGCCTCGTTCAAGAAGGCCCGACCGGAGCGGATCGTGGCGATCCGCGTTCAGGCGAGTCCGAGCGTTGCAGCGCGGGTACTGGAGTTGACCCGGGGCGGGGCGGAATTGATCCACCTGGTGTTCGACAGTCACGGGCGGGAGGCCGTTCCTGAGAGTTCGTCATCCCCTCGCGGATATTCATCCGCGGCTACGCGGCACGTTCGCGACGTGCTCCGGGACATCCACGGGACGCTCGTCCGCCAGGGCATCCGTGACGAAGTCACGCTGGTGGCCTCCGGCGGCATCGCCCTGGCCGAGCACGTGGCCAAGGCGATCATCTGCGGCGCGGACCTCGTGGCCATCGACGTTCCCCTGCTTCTGGCCCTGGAGTGCCGGCTGTGCGGCGAGTGCCTCCGCGGCGAGCCCTGCCCGATCACCCTGGAGCAGATCGACGCCGAGTACGGCAAGCACCGGATCGTCAACCTGATAGGGGCATGGCACCAGCAGTTGATCGAGGTCCTCGGCGCGATGGGGATTCGGGAGGTCCGGCGGCTGCGGGGCGAGACGGGCCGGGCAATGTTCTTCGAGGACCTGGAACGCGACACCTTCGGCCGCCTGTTCGGGAAGCGCAAGAGCCAGGAGGCAACGACGTGAGCACCATCGAGTCGACACAATTGCCGGCGGAGTCCGAATTGCCGGACGACCAGCTTGCGCAGCCGGGCTATGCCGAGGTCTCGCGCCAGGTGCAGCCGGCCCCGCCCCGCTACCGCAACGAGATCGGCAAGTTCAGCATCCGCCGCGCATCGACCTGTGCGAGCTGCGGGCGGTGTGTCGAGGTCTGCCCCTACGGCGTTCACGTCCGGCCCGAGGGCTACCGCACGGTCATGCGGCCGTTCGACTACCGCTGCGTCGGGTCCGAGTGCGCTCTCACCGATCGCTATTGCGTGGACGCCTGTCCCCAGAAGGCGCTCACGCTGAGTGAGAATCCCGTCTACGCGACCATGGGCGACTACCGCTGGACGCCCGAGTTGCTCGTGGGCACGTGGGCGATGGCCGAGACGGGCCATCCGCCGGGAAAGCACCTTCAGAACGAGGTGGGAGACTCCGGCGGGGGGTTCGACCGCCTGCGGCTGCGGTTCCCCGCCTCGGCGCCGCCCGGCTTGCGGCGCGAGGACGTCTCGACCGAGTTGGTGCTCAATCGCCGGAACGACTCCCGGCCCAAGATCACCATCGACGTCCCCTGGTACGGCGGCGGGATGTCGTTCGGCTCGACGAACATCCGGGCGCTGTTGGGCAAGGCCCGCGTGGCCAAGGCATTCAATACTTTCACCTGCACCGGCGAGGGCGGGTACCCGGAGCGATTCACGCCCTACAAGGACCACGTGATTACGCAGGTGGCCACGGGCCTGTTCGGCGTTCGCGAGGAGACGATCCAGCGGGCGCGGATCGTCGAGTTCAAGTACGCGCAAGGGGCCAAGCCCGGCCTGGGCGGACACCTTCTGGGCGACAAGAACACGCCGGCCGTGGCCGCCATGCGGGAGACCGTGGTCGGCGTCTCGCTTTTCTCCCCCTTCCCGTTCCACAGCGTCTACTCGGTCGAGGACCACAAGAAGCACCTGGATTGGATCGCGCACGTCAATCCGCGGGCCCTGTTGTCGGCCAAGGTCTCCACGCCGGTCGACGTGGACATGGTGGCGGTGGGCGTTTACTACGCGGGGGGGCACATCGTTCACCTCGACGGGAGCTACGGCGGCACCGGGGCCGCGCCGAACATCGCCAAGAAGAACATCGCGATGCCGATCGAGTATGCGATCGGCCGCGTCCACCAATTCCTCGAGGCCGAGGGGATCCGCGACCAGGTGACCGTCATCGCCAGCGGCGGCGTCCGCAACCCCTGGGACATCGCCAAGGCCATCGCCCTGGGCGCCGACGGCTGCGTGGTCGGCACCGCGGAGCTCGTGGCCCTGGGTTGCATCCGCTGCGGCGCCTGCGAGAGCGGGCGGGGCTGTGCCCGGGGCATCGCCACCACCGACGACGAGCTCCTCGAAATGGTCACGGTCGAGTGGTGTACGCAGCGACTGGTGAACATGTACAGCGCGTGGCGCGAGATGCTGGTCGATATCCTCTACCGCCTGGGGCTCGACTCCGTGGCGGCGCTGCGGGGCCGGACCGATCTGCTCGGCCACTTGGATTACGAGGACCGGACATGAGCATCAAGGCGGAAGGCGGAAGAAAGCCCCCGGACTGCGTCCGGGGGTTCTACGGCGCCGAGGCCATCCTCCGCTCCCGCGCCGATCTGCGGCCGGCGGGCGACTGGTTTGCGCAATCGCCCGAGGCCGAAGGCGGCTGCGGCGTGACCGGCTTCGCCTGCAGTATCCCGGTCGGCGGCAAGCACATTTATACCCCGTCGATCCAGATGCGCAACCGCGGCAACGGCAAGGGGGGCGGCATCGCCGCCTGCGGGCTGGTGCCCGAAGACCTGGGCGTCTCCCGCAAGGTGCTCGACGAAGACTACATCCTCCAGGTCGCCCTGCTGGACGGCACGGCCCGGGGCGAGGTGGAGAAGGCGTTTATCGAGCCCTTCTTTAGCGTGGACCAGGGGGGCATGGTTCCCACGGTGGACGACTACCGGCAGGTGCCGCTGTTGGAGGTCCGGCCGCCCGACGTGGCCCGCTACTTCGTTCGCGTCAAGCCCGAGGTGCTGGCCCGTTTCGCCGAGGAGAACGGCCTGGCCGCGGCCGGCCTCTCCCAACGGGACGTGGAAGACGAGTTCGTCTGGCGCAACTCGATCAAGCTGAACAACCAGTTCTACGCCTCGCTGGGGGACAAGCGGGCGTTCGTCATGTCCCACGCCCGCAACCTCATCATCGTCAAGATCGTCGGCTATGCCGAGGCGTCGGTCGAGTATTACCGGATGCCGGACATGCGGGCCCACGTCTGGATCGCCCACCAGCGCTACCCGACGAAGGGCCGCGTGTGGCACCCGGGCGGCGCCCACCCGTTCATCGGCCTGAACGAGGCCCTGGTCCACAACGGCGACTTCGCCAATTACCACTCGGTGACGGAGTACCTGGCCGGGCGGAACATCTTCCCGCAGTTCCTCACCGACACGGAGGTCTCGGTCCTGTTGTTCGACCTGTGGAACCGGGTGTACGGCTACCCGATCGAGTACATCATCGAGGCCCTGGCGCCGACCACGGAGCTGGACTTCGACCGCCTGCCGGCGGAAAAGCAGCGGATTTACCGGCAGATCCAGGCGGCGCACATCCATGCCTCGCCGGACGGGCCGTGGTTCTTCATCATCGCCCGCAGCCTGGCCGAGACCGGAGAGTTCCAACTGCTGGGGATCACCGATACGGCGATGCTGCGTCCGCAGGTGTTCGCCTTGCAGGAGGGTGAGGTGTCGATCGGGCTGATCTGCTCGGAGAAGCAGGCGATCGACGCGACCCTGGCCAGCCTGGCGGCCGAAGACCCGCGGTTTACGCCCGTGGCCGATACGTACTGGAACGCCCGCGGCGGCAGCCACACCGACGGCGGGGCGTTCCTGCTCACGGTCAGCCCGGCCAACGGCCACCCTTCAAACGCTGTTCCACACGGCGGGCAAGCCCGCCCGCTAAACGGTCCTTGCGCGCTCCGCGTGACGAACAAGTTCGGCGTGCCGGTCTCGACCCTGCCCGGACAGGTCCACTGCAACCTCTCGCTTTCGCCCGTAGCGCCCGACAACGCCGATGCCGACCTCTCGGCCATCCGGCGGTGCGTGGGCGACGCGGATGCCCCGGGGCTGTTCTCGTACCTTCGCGATCACTTGCGCGAGATGAAGTACGACCGTTTGCGGTGGTTCGTGGGCGAGGCGGCCCGCCAGACCGCCCAAACCAACCCCGCCCTGGGGATCGACGCCCTGACCCTGGCGATCGACCGCCGTTATCCCACGTGGGACAAGAAGCGGAGCAGCGTACTGACTATCGTTCGCGGCGGCTTGGAGCAGATCTTCCAAGAGCAGCCACTCTGCGGGAATGTAGCCGGCACACTCCGTGTGCCGGACCCGCACACGGCGTGTGCGGGCTACGTGCGGATCAACTGGGAGACCCGCGGGCGGCTTCGCGGTCCGGAATCGGGCGAGACGACGCTCTTGATCGACGCCCGCGGATTCCAGCCGGAGGGCGAGGACTGCGACGCCACGCTGGCGATCCGGGCTTTCAAGCTGGGATGGCAACACCTGGTCCATTACAACACGCGGGGCACGCGGTTCCACGGCGTCGGCTTCGGCCCGAACACTTTCGGCCTGCGGATCGACTGCTACGACAACCCGGGCGACTACCTGGGCTCCGGCATCGACGGCCTGGAGATCTACGTTCACGGCAACGCCCAGGACCAACTCTGCCAGATCAGCAAGCGGGGCAAGCTGGTGGTCTACGGCGACGTGGGACAGACGTTCCTCTACGGCGCCAAGGGGGGCGATATCTACGTGCTGGGCAACGCCGCGGGACGTCCGATGATCAACGCCGTCGGATCGCCGCGCGTGGTGATCAACGGCACGGCCCTGGACTTTCTCGCCGAGTCGTTCATGGCAGGCAACCCGCACGAGGGCGGCGGCTTCGCCATCCTGAACGGACTGGCTTACGATCAGCAGGGGAACCTCGTGCCGCTGGAACTGCCCTACCCGGGGAGCAATTTGCTCTCGCTGGCGTCCGGCGGGGCCATCTACGTCCGCGATCCGCACTGCACGCTGGTCGAGGAACAGCTCAACGGCGGGGCCTACCGGCCGCTTTCCGACGCCGATTGGCGACTGATCCTGCCCTACCTGGAAGAGAACCAGCGCCTGTTTGACATCCGGATCGAGCGCGACCTATTGACTGTCGACGGCGCCCTCCGCGGACCCTCGGAGGTCTACCGCAAGGTAATGCCTCGCAAGGACGCGGAGCTTGAGGCGGAGTTGGAAGGAATGGGAGAGTGAGGAGAGGGAAATTGCAAATTGCAAATTGTAAATTGCAAATTGCAAATTTGAGATGTGAGATTTGAGATATGAAATTTGAGATCCGCAATTTGCAATTTTCAATTTTCAATTTTCAATTTGCAATCAATCTGCCATGACAGAGACTCTCGCTTGGGCCGCCACCGACGAGCTCCTCCACGAGGTCCAGGACCGCGCCGGCACGCCGGTGGCGGCCTGCTTCCAGTGCCACAAGTGTACCACCGGCTGCCCGATGGGCCCGGAAATGGACTTCCTGCCCAGCCAGGTCATGCGACTGGTCCACCTGGGGGCGGAGGCCGAGCTTCTCGGCTCGCAGGCCATTTGGCAGTGCGCCTCGTGCGAGGCATGCACCGCGCGATGCCCCATGGGGATCGACATCGCCGCCGTGATGGACGCCCTGCGGATCATGGCCATCGACCGCAAAGTGGCCCTGCCCGACGCCCGCGGCAAACAGTTCAACCGCAGTTTCCTCGGCAGCGTCCGCCGGCACGGCCGGGTTTTCGAGATGGGGATGATGGCCTTCTATAAGCTCCGCACGCTGGACCTGTTCTCCGACGTGGGCAAGGTGCCCGCGATGCTGGCCAAGGGCAAGTTGGCCCTGCTGCCGCATCGCAGCGGAAGCGCCAAGCAGGTCCGCGAGGTCTTCCGCCGGGCGCAGGAAGAGGAGGAAAAAAGGGGACAGTCCCCATTTGTGCGAAGCACCCTTCGGGCCGTTCCGGCAAATGGGGACTGTCCCCTTTTTTCCGGGCAGGAAGAGGAGAAACACCAGTGAAATACGCCTTCTTCCCCGGTTGCAGCCTCGAATCGACCGCCTGGGATTTCGACCGCTCGACCCGCGCCGTCTGCCGCGAGCTGGGGATCGAGCTCCTGGACATTCCCGACTGGGTCTGCTGCGGCTCGACGCCGGCCCATGCCACGAGTGCCTCGCTGGCCGTGGCCCTGCCGGTGATGAACCTGCAGAAGGCCCAGGCGATGGGCATGCCCGTGATGACCGCCTGCGCCTCCTGCTATGCCCGGCTGCGAACCGCTAATTACAGGGTCCGCAACGAGCCGGAGGACCGCCGACGGGCCGAGCGGATCACCGGATCGCCCTATGCCGGCGAGACCGAGGTCCACCACGTGCTCGACGTGCTGGTGAACCACTTCGGGTTGGACCAGGTTCGGGCGAAGGTGAAGCAGCCGCTCGGGGGCCTCCGCGTGGCGTGCTATTACGGATGCCTCCTTACCCGGCCGCCCGAGATCGTCGCCTTCGACAACCCCGAGCACCCCACCTCGATGGACGACCTGCTCTCGGCCGCCGGGGCCGAGCCGGTCGAGTGGCCTTATAAGACGGAGTGCTGCGGGGCCAGCCTCTCGATGACCAACGCCAAGGCGGTGGGCCGGCTCGGCTACAAGCTCCTTTC
>JBEKCP010000365.1:0-6388 GCA_050014815.1 Thermoguttaceae bacterium
CTGCGGCGGAACCTGCTCCTCCTGTTGCAGCTCCTGTTCGTGCTCCTGGCAGTCCTGGCGCTCGCGCGGCCGGCGTGGCAGGCGATGCGGTTGGGCGGCAGCCGGTTCGTATTCCTGGTCGATGCCTCGGCCAGCATGCAGGCCACCGATGTCGAGCCGTCCCGGCTGGAGGAGGCCAAGCGGCGGGCGGGCGGGCTCATCGAGGAGATGCGCAGCGGCGACGCCGCCATGATCATCAGCTTCGCCGACACGGCCCGGGTCGAGCAGAACTTCACCGACGACCGGCGGCGGCTGCTGGCGGCCCTGGCGGGCATCCAGCCTACCTGCCGCGGGACCTCGCTGGCCGAGGCCCTGCGGCTGGCGGCCGGCCTGGTCAACCCGACGCAATCCAGCGAGCGGAGCACCGACACCAGCGTGGCCGGCACGAAGCTGTTCATCCTCAGCGACGGCAAGTTCCCGCCGGTGGGCGACTTCGAGTTGGGCAACCTCGAGCCGGTCTTCGTGCCGATCGGCCGGCCGGACGCGACCAACGTGGCGATCGTGGCCTTCAACGTCGGGCGGGACGAGACCCGAGCGGGACAGCTCCAGGCCTTCGCCCGGCTGGTCAATTACGCCTCCCAGGCCGCGGAGGTCGATGTGAAGCTCTTCCTGGACGACCGGAAGGACCCGATCAACGCCGATCGGGTCGAGGTCCCGGCGGGCGGCTCTCGGGGCGTGGCGTTCGACCTGGCGGGGATCCAGTCGGGGGTGCTGCGGCTGGAGGTGGTGTCGCCCCACGACCAACTGGCCCTGGATGACAAGGCGTGGACCGTATTGAGCCCGCCGCGGCGGGCCCGCGTGCTCCTGGTCTCCGCCGAGGACGAACCGCTCAGGCAGGTCTTCTCGACCAAGGCGGCGGCGGACCTGGCCGAAATCCGGATCGAGCCGCCCGGCTTCCTCCGGACGAAGCCCTATGCCGAAGGGGCCGACGCCGGGGCCTGGGACCTGGTGATCTACGACCGGGCCGCCCCGGGGCGGTCGCCGCGGGCCAACACCTGCTGGATCGGCTCGGTGCCGCCGGAGGGCGGCTGGTCGGCCCGGCCCGCGGTCGCCGCCCCGCAAATCATCGACACCGAGACGTCGCACCCTCTGATGCAATGGACCGACCTGGGCGACATCCGCCTGCTGGCCGAGGCCGCGCCGCTGGTGGTGCCCCGGGGCGGCCGCGTGCTGGTCGATTCCGATGCCGGACCGCTGGTGGCGGTGGCCGGCCGCGAGGGGTTCGACGACGTGGTCCTGGGGTTCAAGATTGTCGAGGAGCAGACCGGCCCGGACGGCAAGACGGCCCGATTCCTCAACACCGATTGGCCGTTGCGGGTCAGCTTCACGTCGTTTGTCTTGAACCTCCTGGGGTCGGCGGGGGGCTCGCGAGACGCCGCCGCCATGGGGAGCTACCGGCCGGGCAGCACGGTCCCGATCGAGTTGGGCGACTCCCGGGCCGAGGTCGAGGTGCAGCCGCCTTCGGGCCCGGCCGTCCGGCTTGCGGCGGGCCCGGGCGGCAAGGCCAGCTTCGCCGCCACCGACGATCTCGGGGTCTACCAGGTCCGGGTCGGGGGAAAGGCCGCCCGGCAGTTCGCCGTCAGCCTCGCGGACCCGGCCGAGAGTGATATCCGCACGGCGACCGAGCCATCTATTAAGGTCGGCTACGTAGAGGTGGCCGGCAAACGGGATTGGCGGGGCGGGCACCTGGAAATCTGGAAGGAATTACTCCTGCTTGCCCTAGCCGTATTATTGGTGGAGTGGTATACCTATTTGCGGCGGGTCTCTTGAGAGTCTGTCCGCCTTTGGAGTGCGGCGACTTGTCGCCGCTTTTCGCGGAAAGTCGCGGACTAGTGCCCGACTCCGCGAGACACAAGAAAGCGGCCACCCGGAGGGTACCCGGTCGCCGCACTCCAAGGAACGGCGGGCGGACTATTGACTCGGGTCCCGGGAAGGAGCTATGTCGCCCCACAACTCGATAAAATACGGGCGAATCGGTCGCCAGGGCGACCTCCGCCGCCGCAAGAAGGTGCTCAATCGCATCCTGGAGCACTCCCTCATCCGGCGGGTGAGCTACGAGGAGTATCGCGATAAGGTCCGTCACGTCTACGACGGGCCGCAAGGGGCCGTGTTGGCCGCCTGCAGCCTTCTGTCGCTCCACACGACGCTGGGCGAGCGGCTGTTCCGGTCGCGGAAATTCGACCTCCAGGGGGCGCGGACCATCCTGGACGTGGGCAGCGGGGCGGGCCAACTCGCCCAGCATGTCCTCAAGTACGCCGACCCCCGGAGCCGAATAATCTGTTTTGATCTGTCGCACGAGATGTTACGGCGGGCCAGGCACCGTTTGCGGAGCCCTCGCCCGCGGTTCCTGGCGGCCGACCTGAGCCGGCTGCCCTTTCCCGACGGCAGTTTCGATTGCGTCACGTGCGGCTATGTGCTGGAGCACTTGCCCGACGCCCGGGTCGGCCTGAGCGAGCTGGCCCGCGTGATGATGCCCGGGGCGAGGATGCTCCTGTTGACCACGGAGGACAACTTTTCGGGGGCCTGGACGAGCCGCGTCTGGTGCTGCCGGACCTACAACCGCAAGGAACTCCGCCGGATCTGCGAGGGCCTGGGGCTCCAGTGGCGCCAGGAGCTGTGGTATACGCGGATGCACAAGATGTTCCGGGCGGGCGGCATCTGCGTCGAGTTGGTCAAGGGCCCCTGATCGGTTTTTCCTATTGACTTTTTCGCGGATGCGGATATGAAAGAGCAGTATTGGTTCCAGGCGTTCTGGACCTGCGGTGAGTTCACGGAGAATTTGAGAGATGGATGAGTTCGATTCAGGCGGCCCAAGTACATGTTGTCGAGTGGAAGTTGATGAGGAGCCTCCGGGTAGTCCGGTAAATCTCTTTGCCTGCACGTCTGCGGCGCAGGTCCAGCGGTCTCTCTGGCCGCCGGTCTTCCCCGAGGGAGACTATCTTGTTTACTCCTCTGCGGTGTCGGGTGGCCCCGGTCGGGCTGCGCGGACTTCGCCCCGGACCAAGGCATTCCGGCGGTATTTCTACCGCGAAATCAGCGACAAACAGTGGAACGACTGGCGGTGGCAGGCCCGGAGCCGCATCCGCACCCGCCGCCAGTTGGAGCACATGCTGACGTTGTCCGACGAGGAGCGGGAGGGCCTGGACCGCCACGGGGCGACGCTGCCGGTGAGCATCACGCCCTATTACATGAGCCTGATCTCCTCCGAGGATCCGCTCCAACCGCTGCGGCGGTCGGTCATTCCGACCGTCCACGAGTTCAGCCAGACCGCCGGCGAGGCGGGGGACCCGCTGGGCGAGGAGCACGACAGCCCGCTGCCGGGCCTGGTCCACCGCTATCCGGACCGCGTCCTGCTGTTGGCCCTGGATCACTGCTCGAGCTACTGCCGCTACTGCACCCGCTCCCGCGTGGTCGGGCACGGGGAGATCGTCCCCAGCGAGGAGCGGCTGGAGCAGGCCTTCGACTATATCCGCCGCAACCCGGCGATCCGCGACGTCCTCCTCAGCGGCGGCGATCCCCTGTTCCTCAGCGATGAGCGGCTCGACTGGATCCTGACGCGGCTTCGGGCCATCCCGCACGTGGAATTCGTCCGGATCGGCACCAAGATGCCGGCCGTCTTGCCCCAGCGGATCACCCGCGAGCTCTGCCGGATGCTCCGCCGGCACCACCCCCTCTGGATCAGCCTGCACTTCGTCCACCCCGACGAGTGTACCCCGGAGACGTTCCAGGCCTGCACCCGCCTGGCCGACGCCGGCATCCCGTTGGGCTCGCAGACGGTGCTCCTGTCGGGCATTAACGACAATGTCGAGACGATGAAACGGCTGATGCACGGCCTGTTGAAGATGCGGGTCCGCCCCTATTATCTCTACCAGTGCGATCCGATCACCGGCTCCTCCCACTTCCGGACCCCCGTTTCCAAGGGCCTGGAGATCATCGAGGGCCTCCGCGGGCACACCACCGGCTACGCCGTGCCCACCTACGTGATCGACGCCCCGGGCGGAGGCGGGAAAATCCCCTTGCAGCCGAACTACGTGGTTGGCCGGGACGGCGACGACCTGGTGCTCCGCAACTTCCAAGGGAACACCTATCGCTATCCGGACCCCACGTGCTCATCGGACTGACCTACGACCTGCGGGCTGACTACCTGGCTGCCGGTTACGGCGAGGAGGAGACCGCCGAGTTCGACCGCCCCGACACCATCGAGGCCATCGACGCGGCCCTCCGCCAGCTCGGCCACCAGACCCGGCGGATCGGCAACGGCCGGCAACTGGTCGCCCGCCTGGCCGCGGGGGACCGCTGGGACCTGGTATTCAATATCGCCGAGGGCCTCCGCGGGATCGCTCGGGAGGCCCAGGTGCCCGCGATTCTCGACCTCTACGAGATCCCCTACACCTTCTCCGATCCGCTGGTCCTGGCCCTGACGCTCGACAAGGGGCTGACGAAGGTAGTGGTCCGCAATGCGGGCATTCCGACGCCCGATTTCGCCGTGCTCCGGCGGCCGGAAGACGCCGATCGCGTAGACCTGCCGCTGCCGCTGTTCGCCAAGCCGTTGGCCGAAGGGACCGGCAAGGGGATTACGGCCGCCTCAAGAATCCGGGACCGCGCCCGACTGCGGCCGATCTGCGAGGAGATGCTGGCCCGCTACCGCCAGCCGGTCCTGGTAGAGACCTTCCTGCCGGGCCGGGAGTTCACCGTGGCGGTGCTCGGCACCGGGGAGGACGCCCGGGTACTGGGCAGCATGGAGGTCATCCTGCTTCCCGCGGCCGAGGCGGAAGTGTATTCTTACGCCAATAAGGAGCAATCGGAGGAGCTTTGCCAGTACCGGCGGGGCCAGCCGGACGAGGATCCCGAGGTCCGCCGGACCGAGCAACTCGCCCTGGCCGCGTACCGGGCCTTGGGCTGCCGCGACGCCGGCCGGGTGGATTTCCGCTCCGACGCCCACGGCACGCCGAACTTCCTTGAAATCAATCCCCTGGCCGGCATCCACCCGGAACACTCCGACCTGCCGATCATCTGCCGTCTGGTGGGCCTGCCGTACCGGGAATTGATCGACGCCATCGTCCGGTCCGCCAGCCGCCGGATTTGTCCCACCGAATAAAGCCGCGACCCTTGGTCGCGGGAAACGTATCCCATGGACGTCGCGATCCTGCACCCGGCCGTCCCGCCCGACGCCTCGCCCGAGGACCAGGATACGCTCGTCCAAGTACGGGTGATTGCCGAGGCCCTGGAGCACTTGGGCCACCGCGCGGAGTCGATCGGCTGCACGCTGGACCTGGCGGCGGCCCGCCAGGACATTCTCCGCGCCCGCCCGGACGCGGTCTTCAACCTGGCCGAATCGCTCGGCGGGGCAGACTCCCTCCAGCACGTGCCCCCCGCTCTGCTGGATACGCTGGGCATACCGTACACGGGCAATCCGACCGAGGCCATCTTCCAGACCACCCACAAACTGCTGGCCAAGCATCTCCTCGCCCTTGCCGGCCTGCCGACGCCCGCCTGGCAGGCAGCGAACAGTCGTCAGTTGTCAGTTGTCAGTTGTCAGTTGCTCCAGCCAGAGACAACGGACCACGGACAACGGACAACTGGCCTCGAATCCCCAATCCCCAACCCCCAGTCCCTCGCGCTGGCGCCGCCCTGCATCCTCAAGGCCGTCTGGGAGCACGCTTCCCGCGGGCTGGACGATGCCAACGTCATCCGCCAGGGCGATGCCCGGCTGGTACGCCAGCGCCTGGAGGAATATGCCAACCGTTTGGCCCGGCCTTGCTTCGCCGAGCGGTTCATCGAGGGCCGGGAATTCAACCTGGCGATCCTGGAAGGGCCGGACGGGCCGGAAGTGCTGCCGCCCGCCGAGATCGATTTCTCCGCCTTCCCGCCGGACAAGCCGCGGATCGTCGGCCATCGGGCCAAGTGGATCGCGGGCACGTTCGAGTTCGAGAACACCCCCCGCACGTTCAGTTTCCCCGACGGCGACCGGCCGCTCTTGAACCGCCTTGAGGAACTGGCCTTGGCCTGCTGGCGGTTGTTCGGCCTGCGGGGATACGCCCGGGTCGATTTCCGCGTAGACCTCCAGGGCAGGCCCTGGATCCTCGAGATCAACACGAATCCCTGCCTGGCGCCGGACGCCGGCTTCACTGCCGCACTGGCCCGCGCCGGAATCGACTTCCCGCATGCCATCCGCCGCATTCTGGAGGCGGCCGGGGTCAGGGATTAGGGATTGGGGATTAGGGATTGGACTCGCGTGGTTCGGGGCCTTCTCATCCCCAATCCCCAATCCCCAATCCCCAATCCCCAATCCCTCTCTTCGTGTATAATCCGTGTTTCATCCGTGGCTCAGTCGGCCGAAAGGAACCGC
>JBEKCP010000366.1:0-6386 GCA_050014815.1 Thermoguttaceae bacterium
ACGGAAGACGGACGGCGGAACGACCGTGTTCCTTTACCGCTTCGAACAGTTCGACCGGCCGGCCAGTCTCATGTTCAAGGAGAAGATCGTCGCCAAGGAAGACCAGCCGATCCAAGCGGTCCTGGTCGGTTGCCGCGGCGGCAAGCAAAAGGTGGCGGTCCCGGCAGTTCGTGTCTACGGCCCGGCCCGCTGGGCCCGCCCGCAGGAGGTCGAAATCGAGTGGGCCTTCCAAGACGACAAGGCCGCCGCCGTGAACGGGCGGATCGAGGCCCATTTCGGCCGCGTGGGAGCGATCGAACCACTGGCGGCCGGTAATGGCGTGACCGTGCTGGGCGAACACCAGTGGCGGGAACAAGTCCCTGCCTCCGGCCGGCGCGGCATCCGGACGACCCTCTTCCCCATCGCCGGCTCCACGCAGCACCGGACCATAATCACTCTATGGACCAGCACCGGCGTCGTTTCCTTTACAGTCGACGATTTGGAGCGCGGCCCGATTCTCGTCCCAAGCGTGGGCGTTTTCATTGCGCCGGCGGAAAGCAAGCTGTCCGCGCGCCAGTTCCAGGACAAACTCGCGGCGGGCAACAAGAAGACCGTCCGCCAACGGGTCCGCGAGCATCCCGAGCAAACTTATGCCGGCGCGATGGCGGGCGTCTTCGGCGACTCGGTGGCTGAGTTGCCGCCGTTTCCCGAGCCGCCGTATGAGCCGGCGATGAAGATTGACGTTCCCGAGAAGGCCCTGGTAAGCCAATGGCGATTGGGGGCGTGGCACCTGAAACGTTGGTCGAAGAAGATCGACGACGCCACCTATGCCGTCAGCATCTGGCCCTTTCGGACCCCGGGAGACCGGCCCACCTGCATCGCCATGGAATCGGGCCAGATCATCCGCACGCTGGATCTCATCGGCGTCCACGATGTGGCGGTCGGAGGCGTCAACTACTGGCTGTTCGCAAAGCAGCGCGGCGAAGGAGGAAACCGAGGCGGCGGCTACGGCAACTACTTCACCGATTTCGACGGCGTCCTGCTCACCGACGACTACGACATGCGGCACGCCGGGGGCCACGGCCAGCTTCTACAGGCTGCCGCAATGCACTATCGCATCACCGGCGACAAGGCTTGGGCCCAAAAAGCCGCGCCCCAGTTAAAGAAGGCGTGCGAGTGGATCGTCCGGCAACGGAAAACCTGGGATCCCAAGATCCCCAAAGGGAGTTGGTGCTACGGATTGCAGCCGCCGTCCAGCGTGGGCGACGGGTATGGCACCGAGAACTGGTATTGCCTCAACGCGGAGTTCCATGCCGGGCTGAAAATGGCAGCGGGGGTTCTGGTGGAGTGCGGCGTTGACGGCGCCGACGAATTGCTCAGGGAGGCCGAGCGCTATCGCCAGGACATCCGCGCGGCCGCCGAGCGGTCGCTGGCGCTCTCGCCCGTGGTGCCGGTGCGCGATGGTACTTATCGGCGGTTCGTCCCCGCCTTTCCCTATGCTCGCCGCAGCAAGCTGGCCTGGCACCGGGAAGCGATTGCCGGGGCGATCTGGCTGGTCACCCCGGGCGGCATCTACGACGCCCACGAGGCCCTTGCCCAGGAGCTGCTCGACGTGTTCGAGGACACCTTGCAGTCGGGCGAAACCGAGGAACCGGGATGGCTCGACCGGGGCGGCTACGGCGCGCAGATCGGACACGAGAAGTACAAGACGGTCCACCTGCTTTCCGACGACGTGCCGCCGTTCCTGCGGGCTTTGTACAACGGCTACGCGGTCGATATCCGGCCCTGGAGCGACAAGAGCGCCGATTGGCCCGAGGGGGCCAACTACAAGTTCCACGACGGCCATCTCGTCAAGGGTACGATCAAGGGCCTGCAGCCGAATTACGCCTTTTCCGAACATCCACAATTCGGCAGCCTAGACAAGACGCACGAAGAGGCGGCGTTCCTGGAACAACTGCGCAACATGCTGGTGATGGAGATCGGCGATAGTCTGTGGATCGCCCGCGCCACGCCGCGCGTCTGGCTGGAGCAGGGCAAGAAGATCTCGGTGAAGAACGCGCCGACGCACTTCGGCACGGTGGCTTATGAGATCGTCTCGGACGTGGACAACGGCAAGATCAACGCGACCGTCGAACTGCCATTGCGCAAGGCGTCCAAAGAAGTGGTCCTGCGATTCCGCCATCCCAAGTCGGCGACGATCAAGAGCGTGACGGTCAACGGCAAGCCGTGGAGCGAGTTCAACAAGGACAAGGAAACCATCGCCCTGAAGGGTCTGAGCGGCACGGCCGCCGTGACGGCACAGTATTGAACGAGTAGGAACGCGACCATAACGAATCATCAAACGAAGAACGACGCTAACCAGGACCGCAAGGAGAGAAGAAGATGAACATCTGGGCAAAGCGGATGACCCTGGGAGCATTGATCGCACTGGGCCTGGCATTGGGCGGGCATGCGGCCGAAGTGCCGCCGGTGGACGCTTCGGGGCTTCAGGGCGTCTACGCAAGAAAGGCCACTTGGCAAGAGACGATGTACGCGACGCGCGAGGCGATGATCGCCCGCGACTCCGCTTGGATCGCCTCCTCCAAGGGCGATGCAAGTCCGGTGCCGGGTGTCACGTTCGGGTCGTGGTGGCGCGTCGGCCCGTTGTCCGTAGCGGATGTGCCAGATGGCGAGAGCGGGGTGGACGTGCCGTTGGCCCCGGAGCGGGAGCTCGATCATTCCAAGCCCATCGGCGACGCGAAATGGGAGCAGTCGCCCGAGTTGAAGGACGGACTCGACATCCGGGTATCGTCGCCCGCGCCGGCGCCGCGTCCGGGACAGAAGGCTGCCCGTGTGATGTATTTCGCTCGAACCATCACGGCGCGGGAAGCCGAAAAGGTCGTTGTTACCTTCCGCTGGGGAGGGTGTCCGGACAATCTGTTGCAGACTCCATGGTGGCGGGGCATGAATGTGTGGCTCAATGGCGAGAAGGTCTTCCGCATGCACCGCGGATTCCCCTACACCGGGCACGATCACAACGCCAGGTTGTCGCTACGAAAGGGGGACAACCGCCTGCTGGTGAAGGTCGTTGGCGGTGAACAGGGCTTCTGTTTCGGCTTCCGATGCCTCGGCGCGGGGGAGGTGTTGGCGGGCATGAGAGAAGGCAAACGCGCAGGGGGCACAAGCGAAGTCTGGCCGCCGGCCGAACACTTCCTCAATCCGCTGTGGAACCGGCTGGCCGCGGATTTCTCCACTTCTGTCCAGCGGCGTCAGATGAATTGGGAGCGTCGCGACGGCATTTGGGACGAACCTTGGCCCCCGGGGGCCGTGCTCGAATTGGCTGAACGCTACGCGGCACGATGCGGCGCCGGCGCGAAATACTCGGCGCAGAACGCCGGCGGCGCCGCGCGGACTTCCGCCGATCTCGACGCGATGCGCAAGTTCTATTATCACTCCAAGCGTGTCGCCCAGGCGGCCGATCCGAAGTTCGCGACCGAGCACGAGTCTTTGCGTCTGGCCCTCGAAGACCTGATAGAGACCTTCGGGACGCGATATCCCAAGGGCCCCGAGTATCTTCGGCGGGCCGAGTCATTGCGGCGGACCTTGGCCGACGCAATGCCCAAGATTCAGAAAAACGACCCCGAGGCTGACAGGGGCTTTGACGCCGCGTTCGACGAATACCAGGACCTTCGCCAGGAGGCCCTGTTGGCCAACCCGCTGCTTGACTTCGAGCGGTTGCTGCTGGTCAAACGATTCACGGGTTACTCCGTTGCAGGCATTCACAACTGTCTTGAGCCGGGTCAACCGATCAACTGGCAGGGCAACAGTTCGCTGCCCACCCATGGGTATGACAACGAAATTGCGGTCCTCTCGCCGGTGCGCCCCGATGGTCGCATGACGACGCTTTACCGCCCGACGGAGACCCCTTTTGTCGGCGACGTGGACTTGCACTGGGACGCGAACCGCCTCGTGTTCTCTTCGGTCAACAAAGCGGGCCACTGGCACGTGTTCGAGATCGGCAGCGACGGAAGCGGGCTGCGGCAGGTCAGCAAGGGCGATTCGCCCGACGTGGAGAACTTCGATCCCTGCTACCTTCCGGACGGGCGGATCGTGTTCGCCTCCACGGCCCCGCTCCAGGGTGTGCTTTGTTCCTCGCATCATGATTTGGTGGCCAACTTGTACGTGATGAATGGAGACGGAACGGGAATGCGTCGGCTATGCTGGGACCAGGAAATGGACTGGCATCCGGCGGTGATGAACGACGGGCGCGTTGTCTACAGCCGCTTCGAGTATGCGGACATTAACCACTTCTTCGGGCGGCCCCTGATGGCCATGAATCCCGACGGCACCGGGCAGCGTTCGATCTACAAGAGCAATTCCTATTTCCCGCCCGGCCTCATGTTCCCCAGGTCCGTGCCGGAATCAAGCAAGGTCGTTGCCGTGGCCACAAGCCACCACGGCGGGCGTCGCAAGGGCGGTCTGGTGGTTCTCGATCCAAGCATTAGCCATTACGAGGCCGAAGGCATCGTGTATATGAACCCGCCGGGTTCCAAGGAAAGAATTGAGCCGCGCATCGACGAGCTTTACAGCGTGAACGCGTACCCGGCCTTCCTCAACCCCTATCCGCTCAGCGAGAAGTATTTCCTCGTCGCATGTCGGCCCACGAAAGACCGCGCCTGGGGCATCTACCTCGCCGACGTGTTCGACAATCTGGTGCTGTTGCGCGAGGATGCCGAGTACGCGCTCTACGAGCCCATTCCTTTGGTCAAACGTCCCACGCCGCCGGTGATTCCCGACCGCATCGACCTTGCGCGGCACGATGCGGAGGTCTATCTGGCGGACATTTACCGAGGGCCAGGGTTGGCGAACGTGCCGCGCGGCACGGTCAAGGCGCTGCGCGTGTATGCGTTGAACTACGGATACCGCGACCACAATGGCTGGGCCATGACTGGCACGTTCGACATTCGCCGGATCTTGGGTACGGTCCCCGTGGAACCCGATGGTTCGGCCTCGTTCCGTGTGCCCGCCAACACGCCGATTTCCTTTCAGCCGCTCGATGAGGGGGGGCAGGCCATCCAGTTGATGCGAAGTTGGTACACGGCCATGCCCGGGGAGAAGGTTTCCTGCGTGGGTTGTCACGAACGTGCAAGGGACGTGCCCCTGCCAGGGCCGCGGATGGCCTTCGCCAAGCCGCCGAGCGACATCCAACCCTGGTACGGGCCTGTGCGCGGCGTGAGTTTCAATCAGGATGTCGCGCCAGTGCTCGTACGCCATTGCGCCGGTTGCCACGACGACAAGGGACGCAAGATCCCCAGACTATCGGGCGACGCGCTTCGTCTTTATGCCAATCGGCCGCACAAGCAGAGCGATTACCACCTGAGAATTGCCGGCGAATACCACGCCGACACCAGCGAACTGGTGCGGATTCTCAAGAAAGGTCATCACGGCGTGAAACTGGATGCGGAAGATATGGACCGGATTGTCACCTGGATCGACTTGGGAACGCCCGACCGCGCCTCCTGGGGTGAAGGCGGTCGAGGTATCCCCTTCAACCAACACCAACGGCGAATGGAAACGCGGCGGCGGTACGAAAACATGGATGTCGACTACGAGGCCCTGCCCCAGTTGCCCGCACAACGTCTCACGCCCGTCGTCGCTGCGCAGCCCGAACAACAACCGCCTGTCGTTGCAGTGGCCTGTCCCGATTGGCCGTTCGATGCAGTCGAGGCCGTCCGCCGCCAGAAAGCGGCGGGGCCGGATACGCGGCGGCAGATCGCCTTGGGCGCCGACTCCGACGGCAAACCGACCATCCTGGACATGGTCTTGGTTCCGGCCGGCGATTTCGTGATGGGCGACGCGTCGGGACCAAGCGACGAGCGTCCGGCCACGCGGGTCCGCATCGCGCGGCCCTTTTGGATTTCCCGTTGTGAGATCTCAAACCGTCAGTTTTCCGCGTTCGATCCGGCCCACGACAGCGATCTGTGGGACGACGCGTCCAGCGGAGCCAACTCGACGCGCAGCCGCGGTATTCCCCTGAACCGGCCGGAACAACCGGTGGTGCGGATCTCTTGGGACCAGGCCATGGCCTTTTGTCGATGGCTTTCGACGAAGACCGGGGTAACGTGTCGCCTGCCGACCGAGGCCCAATGGGAATACGCCTGCCGGGCCGGCTCGGCTTTGCCGCTTTCTTTTGGCGCCGTGGAGTCCGATTTCTCGAAGCACGCGAACCTGGCCGATGCGTCGTTCTTCAAAGCGCCGAAGTACCCCGGCCACAAGAACGCCGCGGACCAGCGATTCGACGACAAGGCCGGCGTAACGGCCCCGGTAGGCTCGTACGAGCCGAACGTCTGGGGCCTATGCGACATGCATGGCAACGTCGCTGAATGGACCCTCAGCCTCTATCACCCGTATCCCTATGACGACGGTGA
>JBEKCP010000367.1:0-6362 GCA_050014815.1 Thermoguttaceae bacterium
CAGCGCAACAAAAAACGTCGGTGTTAGCGACCGACGTTAAACCGGGGATGCGATCCCCAGCGGGGTTCATGTCTCTTACATCGGAATCTTACACTCCCGCCTTCATTCTGTCAAGCGTCAAAAATGTGCCGCCGGGAGGCTGCAATGACCGCCAATCAGGGATCAGGAGTTGCCGCACAACCCATCCGGGCAATAACTTACGTCGATGGGTTCAACCTCTATTTCGGGCTCAAGAGCAAGGGCTACCGTCGCTACTATTGGCTTGACGTCGAGCGATTGGCGGAGAACCTCCTTCGGCCGGGACAACAGTTGCTCGCCGTGAAGTATTTCACGGCAGACATCAAGGCGGGCACCGACAAACATCGGCGACAACAGACGTTTCTGGATGCCATGACCGTACACTGCCCGAAGCTGGCCATCATCCGGGGTCGGTATCTGATCAAACACCGCCAGTGTTCCAACTGCGGCAACGTCGCCCAGATTCCCGAGGAAAAGAAGACGGACGTCAACATCGCGTCCCACATGCTCGTTGATGCTTTTACCGATCAGTTCGACGTGGCGTTTCTCGTGTCCGGCGACAGCGACCTGGTGCCGCCGATTGAAATGATGCGGCAGCATCAGCCGGCGGTCCGGGTCATCGTCGCCTTTCCACCGGGACGTTCGTCCGACGACCTGAGGCGAATCGCTCACGGCTCGTTCTGGATCAACGAGAAGACGTTGCGCATTTCGCAATTGCCCAATCCTGTGGCGAAGCCTGACGGCTACCAATTGCACCGACCAGGGGACTGGAAATGAAGAGGTGTAGGGGCCTATTGGTCGAACCACCGGCGGAGCATGTGCAGCGTGGCGGCGCGGCCGCCGCGGGCAATGGCCGTGGTCAGGGGAATGCTCTTCGGGCAGACCTTCACGCAGTTCTGGGCGTTGCCGCACACCTGGATGCCCCCTTCGGCCATCAGGGCGTCCAACCGCTCGCCGGCCGTCATCGCGCCGATCGGATTCGTGTTGAACAGCTCGACCTGGGCGATGGCGTGGGCACCCATGAACGCCCGCCAGTTCGCCTCCCGCTGCCGCGCGTCAAATTGCTCCGGCGTCTCTCCCTCCCGGCAGTCCAGCTCGATCTTGAGGAACTGCGGGCAGGCCTCCAGGCAGCAGCCGCAACTCATGCACTTGCTGTAGAGATAGGCCAATTGCTGCTCGTTCTGCGACTGCCGCAGGCCCGGGCCCATGTCGAGGTAACTATCGACCGGCAGCCACGCGCGGATCTTCTCCAGGGAGGCGAAGATCCGCGAGCGGTCCACCACGAGGTCCCGGAGCACGGGAAACTTGGTCATCGGCCGCAGCTCGATCCCGGCGCGACTACCGTTGTGCGGCGGTGCCCGTTCCACCAGCAGCCGGTCCACCAGCGCGGTGCAGGCCTGGCGGACCCGGCCGTTGACCAGCATGGTACACGCCCCGCACACCTCCTCCAGGCAATTGCACTCCCACGCCACCGGCGGCGTGGGCCGGCCGTCGGCCGTGACGGCCTCCTGGGCGATCTTCTGGAGCACGCTGATGCAGTTCATGTCCGCCTCGTACTCGACGCGGAACTCCTGCCAGTACGGCTTCTGCCCCGGACCGTCCTGCCGGAGAACACGGACGGGAAACGACCGCGGCGGGGCGCCGCTGCGCGAGTCGGCGGAAGAACTGTTCATGGGAGCACTGCTAATAAGACAATTGCAACCGTTTAGCGGGCGGGCTTGCCCGCCGTGAAAAGGCGAGCCGATACACGGCGGGCACGCCCGCCCGCTAAACAAAACCTGTTCAACGTGCGCCCGGGCGGCCTGGCGCTCCTTCCACACCTGTTCGATCACGTCGCTGCCGGCCACGCCGTAGAGCCGCGGACGCGGCCGCATGAGCGACGTATCGACCTCCTCGTAGCTCAGTTCCGGCTCGCCGTCGGCGCCGCAGGCGGCGATCGTCGACTTGAGCCACTTGCGGTTGTTCTCTTCGAACCGCTCGCACCACACGACGGCCTGGCGGCGGCGCTCGGCCGGATCGGTCACGGTGATTTCCGGCATGGCGAATTCCGGCTTGTAGTGGGCGCCGCGGCACTCGTCGCGCGCCAACGCGGCCTTGACGACGGCCTTGGCCAGCGGAAACATGTCGCAGAGCACCCGCGTGAACGCCAGGTTCTGATTGCACCACGTGCCCGTGTCGGCCAGCGAGGCGCGGCCGGCCTGCTCCTCCAAATCGCAGACCTCCTGGTAGGCCTGCCGGAGGTCGGCGTTGTGGCGGATCACGGTGGCGGCGCGGGTCATCACGCGGCCGAGCCGCTCGTGCAGGCGGTAAGGGTTCGGCCCGCCCGGCGGGCGCCGCAGCAGGGCCTCGTAATCCGCCTGGTGCCGGCGGACGGCCTGGTCCAGCAGCGCCGCTTGCGGCTTCGCGCCGCCCCCCGCGCCGGCCGCGATTCCCGGCGCCACCGTGAGGCCGCTGAACAGGCAGGCCACCAGCGAATTGGCCCCCAGCCGGTTCGCCCCGTGGAACTGGTAGTCGCACTCGCCGATCGCGTAGATGCCCTCGACGTTGGTCTGCTGGTTGCGGGGCGAGCCGACGCAGAGTCCGCCGCCGGCGGCCGCCTCGTAGTCGCACCACAGCCCGCCCATCGAATAGTGTACCGCCGGAAAAATCTTCATCGGCGTGGTCCGCGGATCGGCGCCCTGGAACTTCTCGTAGATCTCCAGGATGCCGGAGAGCTTGCGGTCCAGCACGTCGCGCGGCAGTTGGCTGACGTCCAGGTAGACGCACATGCGGTCGGGCAGAACGCTCAGCCCCTCCTGGATGCAGACCTTGAATATCTCGCGGGTGGCGATGTCGCGGGGGACGAGGTTGCCGTAGGTGGGATATCGCTCTTCGAGGAAGTAATATCGCTCGGTCTCGGGGATGTCGTGGCCCGGGCGGGGGTCCTGCGGCCGGCGCGGCACCCAGACGCGGCCGCCCTCGCCCCGGGCGCTCTCGCTGATCAGCCGGAGCTTGTCGGCGCCGGGGATGGCGGTCGGGTGGACCTGGACGAACTCGGGGTTGGCGTAGCGGGCACCGGCCTGGAAGACGCGGCTGGCGGCGCCGCCGTTGGTGGCCGCCGAGTTGGTCGAGCGGCCGAAGATCGCGCCGCAGCCACCGGTGGCCAGGATCACGGCGTCGGCCCCGAAGGCACGGATCCGCATCGACACGAGGTCTTGCCCCACGCACCCCCGGCACCGCCCGCCCTCGTCGAGAATCGGGCCCAGGAAGTCCCAGAATTCGTACTTGGCGACCTTGCCGGCAACTTCCCAGCGGCGGACCTGCTCGTCCAGGGCGTAGAGGAGCTGCTGCCCGGTGGTGGCCCCGGCGAAGGCGGTCCGCTGGTAGAGCGTCCCGCCGAAGCGGCGATGGTCGCGGAAGCCCTCCGGCGTGCGGTTGAAGGTCACGCCGAGCCGGTCCATCAGGTCGATGATCCGCGGCGCCCAGTCTGCAAGCTCCTTGACCGGCGGCTGGTGCTGGAGGAAGTCGCCGCCGTAGACGGTGTCGTCGAAATGCTTCGCGGCGCTGTCGCCGAGCTGGCGGGTGAGGTCGTTGACGCTGTTGATCCCGCCCTGGGCGCAGCAACTGTGCGACCGCTTCAGCGGCAGGAGGCTCATGATGGCCACCTGGCAATCGAGTTCGGCCAGTTTGATGGCCGCGGCCATTCCGGCCAGGCCGCTTCCGACGATCATTACGGACGGCTTCGTCATCGAACTTCTTTATGCAGACGACACGAGGTTAAACGGGCCTGTAGCAAGAATACAGGTTGGGACCAGGGGTTTTTCACGCAAAGGCGCAAGGCCGCAAAGCCGCAAAGGAGGACTCAAGAGGACCAGGACATTTCAAGCAAACCGCTGCCAGCCGGAAGACAATGTCTCTCGTTAACCCTTCGCCGAAGCCCCCGCTATCATATCCTGCCTTTCCCTCCTTTGCATCTTTGCGCCTCTGCGCCTTTGCGTGAAACCCCCTCCCGAAAAACATCCCACTCGTATACCGGCCTATTTGCCGTTCCTAGCCGGCTGGCATTATTTCCAGGCCGACCAACGCGGCCAGCCCGACGACCAAAAGCGCCATGCCCACCACCGCGCACAGTCCGGTGGCCCACCGTTGGGCATGGGGACTGGTCCAGAGGCCCCAGGTGATCCCCATGGTCCAGACGCCGTTGGCCAGGTGGTAGACGCTGGCGACGGTTCCGACGGCGTAAGCGACGGCGATCCAGCGGGCCGCCTGGAGGGCCGCCACCGTGGTGCGTGCGGCATCGTCCGCCTTGAACGTCCCACCGCCCAACCGCTGGGTCACATTCGCCATCCACCACTCGTTCAGGAACCAGCCGCGGGTGTGAAAGACGTGCCAGACGATGAAAACGAAAGCGATCACGCCGCTCCACCGCTGTATCGTGTAGCGGAAGTTCCCGGCGTACGGATAGTTGAGCAGGTTGCGGTGCCCCCGGGCGACAATCGCCAGCCCTACCACCCCGTGCAGCAGGATCGGCAGGAAGATGAACCCCCATTCCACCATGAGCAGCGTCGAAGGGCCAAGGCTGTGGATCTGGTCCACGCGGGCCTGGAAGGTCTTCGGGCCGTCGAGGATCGTGACGTTGGTGGCCAGGTGGATGATCAGGAACATCCCCACCGGAATCAGACCCAAGAGGGAATGTACCCGGCGGACGATGAACTCGTGCCGCCCGAAAAGGGAAGCAGGGTCTGGGATCATTCCAACTCCTTCGAGCGGATCACGATCAACTTCTCGACCTGCACGTCCTCCATCGTATACGGAATGCCGCCGATGCCAAGCCCCGACTGCCGTAAACCGGCAAACGGCATCCAGTCGACGCGGAAGGCCGTGTGGTCGTTGACCATGACGGCCGAGGCGTCCAGGCGGCGAGAGCACCGCAGCGCGGCGTCCAGGTCCCGGGTGAAGACCGCGGCCTGGAAGGCATAGGGCAGGGAGTTCGAGGCGGCCACCGCGTCGTCCAGGTGGTCGAACGAGGTGACGCAGACGACCGGCCCGAACACCTCCTGCGTCATCACCCGGGACTCGGCCGGCGGGTCCAGCAGCACCGTAGGGGCGTAACAGGAGTCTGAAATGGCCCGGCCGCCGCACAGCAGGCCCGCCCCTCCTTGCACGGCCTCCTGGACCCACTCGTCGACCCGCCGCACCTCCTGCGACCGGATGAGCGGTCCCACCTCGGTTGTCGGGAGCGTCGGGTCGCCGACCGCGAGCCGCCCGGCCGCCTCGGCCAGGCGATGGGCCAAGGTCCGGGCAATCGCCCGATGGGCAAAGACCCGCTGGACCGACACGCACACCTGCCCGGCGTGATAGAATCCCCCCTTCAGCAAGAGCGGCAAGGCATGCCCAAGGTCGGCATCCTCCGCCACGATCACCGGGGCCACCCCGCCATGCTCCAGCGAGCACCGGGCCCCCGCCGCCAGCCGCTTTCGAAGCCCCCAGCCTACCTCGCCGCTGCCTATGAAACTGAAGAAGCTCACGTGCGGATCGGAAACCATGTGGCGGGCGATGTCCTGATCCACCATCACCAGCGGCTGGCACCATGCGTCGGGCAGGCCCGCCTCCCGCAGGATCCGCACCAGCCGGAAGCACGATAGCGGCGTAGCCCTGGCCGGCTTGACCACCACCGGGCACCCCGCCGCCACCGCTGGCCCGACCTGGTGGGCGATCAGGTTCAGCGGGTGATTGAACGCGCTGAAGGCCAGGACCGGGCCGATCGGCTCGTGGTGGGTGAAGGCCAGCCGGCCCCCCGAGGCCGCGGTCCGCCCCATCGGCACCTCGCTGCCGTGCTGGAGCCGCAGGTGCTCGGCGCAAAGCCGGATGCTGTCCACCGCCCGGTCGGCCTCGATCCGCGAGTCCAGAAGCGGTTTGCCGCCTTCCCGGGCCGCCTCCAGCGCCAGCAGATCCCGCCGCTCCTCCAAGATATTTGCCGCCCGGCGAAGGATGTCGATCCGCCGGGCCGGGCTGAGCCAGGCGTCGCGATTGCGGAACAGGGCGTGGGCCGTCGCCAGGGCTTGCCGCCCGCCCGCCAGGTCCACCTGCTCGACCGTGGCCAATAGCGATCCATCCCAGGGCGCGCGGACCTCGGCCCGCTGGGCCACGGCCTCAGCCCCGGGCACCATCAGGGGGAAATGTTCGGTTGGCATGGTTCTGTCCTTCCCCTCTCTCTTTGCCACCCATTATTACGGCCCGCCGCCGGGTTTCAAGGGTGCAGGGCGGGTCGGACGGGCACCGTGCGAGACCATGCTTCGCATGGCGCCCGGTCGGCAAACGCCACCATGGCTCTGGCAAGTTTTCTTGGCAGCCGCATACCAACC
>JBEKCP010000368.1:0-6353 GCA_050014815.1 Thermoguttaceae bacterium
GCCTGCCGGCCCCGGCGCGCCTCTCCAACCCCGAATCCCTAGCGGTGCGGCGAAGTGGCAGCTAAACGATCCACCCCGTTTCCCTGGCCCTTGGCACGGCTTGCCCGAGCCGTCGCGTACATCCGTGGGCCCGGCCGGACGCCGGCTCTGTTGTTCCTGGTTCTGGCGATCTTCTTCCACGGCTGGTACGTCGCCTGGGGACGCGTCGAGAAGCAGGAGCGGGCCCGGTACGTCCTCAGGGTCGATCAAGTCCAGGTCACGCCGCTGCCTCCGTGGATCCACACGGACGTGCGGGCCGAGGTGTTTCGCAGCGCCAGCCGGGACCCGCCGCTGTCGCTGCTCGACGATGACCTGACGGACTGGCTCAAACACGCCTTCAAGCTGCACCCCTGGGTGGCGAGAGTCAACGGCGTCGCCACGCGACCCGGGCACGTCGACGTCGATCTGGCCTACCGCCAGCCGGTTCTGATGGTCGAAGTGGCCCCCGACCTGTTCCTACCGGTGGACGTTGAGGGCATGCTCCTGCCCAACGGGGACTTCTCCCCCAACGAAATGCGGTCGTACGCCTGCCTGGCGGGCATCGACACGCGGCCCATGGGGTCGATCGGACAACGCTGGGGCGACGCCCGGGTGCTGGACGCGGCCCAGATCGCCGCCGGCCTGGGCCCAGCGTGGCAAAAAATCAAGCTCTTTCGCATCCAGCCCGCAGCCGCCGCGGGACCGGCCGCTGTCGGCGAGCCTACCTACGAGATGTTCACGCAGGCCGGCACCCGGATCGTCTGGGGCCTGGCCCCGGGCACCAAGGTGCTGGGCGAGCCGTCCGCGGCCGAGAAGGTTGCCCGGCTCGGGCAGTACGCCGCGGAGCACGGCGGGCTGGACGCCCCCGGCACGGGGCAACCGCTCGATGTCCGCGCGATGCCGCCCGCCAGAAAATAATGTAGTCGGCACACGCCGTGTGCCGGACCCGCACACGGAGTGTGCGGGCTACATGTGCGTTTCCACGCAGAGCGTGGGAACGAGAGAGGCGTGAATTGACAAGCCAGAATCCTCGCTGGCGCGCCTCACCCTAACCCTCTCCCGGTCGTGCCGCTGCGGCACGCGGGAGAGGGGACCACGGGCCCGGCGGCCTCGGGCTCCATGGCCTTCCCCCGGAGTTCCCCGCGGATTATGGTCATATTTGGGGGTGCTTCTACCCCAATGCGAATGGCCCCCGGCGCAATCCGCACCACCGTCACGGATATTTCGTCCCCAACGAGGATTGTCTCCCCGACCTTCCGTGAGAGGATGAGCATAGGCGGCCTCTGTAGACTATCTCCCAACATAATCTGTGCCAACACCTTCGTGCAAGTGCCTCTTGACAACCCTGAAGGAATCCGGTCTGCTAGTTTTTCCGCAGTCTTTGAGATCCCATGTAGAGGAGCTATTGCATGTCTGAACCCGCAGAACTCTATGATGCCATTCTCAAGGGGAACGCCAAGAAGGCGGAGGAAGTGACCAAGGCGGCGTTGGCCTCCGGCTTGGACCCCAACGAGTTGGTGCACAAATACATGATCCCGGCCATGGACGAGGTCGGCAAGCGATTCGAGTGCAACGACTATTTCGTGCCCGAGTTGCTCATCGCCGCCCGGGCCATGAAGACCTCGCTGGCACTGATTACGCCCCACCTGGTCCGCACCGGCGCGCAGCCGGCCGGACGGGTGGTCATCGGGACGGTCCAGGGCGACCTGCACGACATCGGCAAGAACCTGGTCGCCTCGATGCTCGAAGGGGGCGGCTTCCAGGTGGTCGACCTGGGCGTGGACGTCCCGCCCCAGAAGTTCGTCGACGCCGCGAAAGAGAAGGCGGGAACCATCGTCGCCGTCTCCGCCCTCTTGACCACCACGATGACCATGATGAAGACGGTCATCGACGCCCTGGGCAAGGCCGGCATCCGCGCCACCACCCGGGTGATGATCGGCGGCGCCCCCATCACGCAGCAGTACGCCAACGAGATCGGCGCGGACGGCTATGCCGACAACGCCAGCAGCGCGGTCGGCCTGGCCCGGCAGCTCGTCAAGGCCTGACCATGGCGATTCCCGGGCTGACGATCATCGGCGAGACGATCAACGACTCGGTCCCCTCGACGAAGAAGTTCTTCGACGCGGGCGACGTGCCGGGCCTCTTGGAACTGGCCCGGTCGCAGGACCAGGGGGGCGCGGGGTACATCGACGTGAACGTCGGGGCCCGGTCGCCCGAGTTCATGGCCGACCTGGTGCGGAAGATCCAGGCCGTGACGGCCAAGCCGCTCTCGATCGACACGCCGGATCCCCTCCTGGCCCGGGCGGGCCTGGAGGCCTACGACCCCGCCCGCGCCGGCGGCAAGAAGCCGATCCTCAACTCGATCACGTCGCTGCGGGCGGGGATGTTCGATCTCTGGCGGATCCGTCCGTTCCGGCCGATCCTCCTGGTCTCCGAGCACGCGGTGGGGGGCGAGTCGAAGCCCTGCCGCACCCCCGAGGAGACGCACGAGGCCGCCCGATTCCTCGTCGCGAAGTTCCTGGCGACCTGTCCGCAGAGCACCGCCGACGATTGCATCATCGACCCCGGCATCGCCCCCATCGGCAGCGACACGGAGGGGAACCTCCGCCGGCTGATTCGCGCTCTGGAGCGGATCCACGCCGACGCGTCGCTCCGGGGCGTACACGCCTCGGTCGGCCTGAGCAACTTCACCGTGATGCTGCCGCCGAAACGGGCCGACGGCTCCCCCGTCAAAGGACCGCTGGAAAGCGCTTTCCTGACCAAGGCCATGCCGCGGGGGCTCGACATGGTCATCGGCTCGGTGAAACGCAACTACGCCCTGCTTTCACCCGATCATCCGGCCATGGCGTGCCTGGAAGACTGCCTCAAGCTCCAGGGCTTTGACGTGCCGATGCGGGTGATGGAGTTCTACTGCTGATGAGCCGCTCGCAGGCAACTTCGCCGCGGCGAATATCCGGCCAGGCGATCTACCTGGCAGGCTCGATCATGGTGGGCGTCGTGGTGATAGGCGCGCTGCTGGTCCTGGGCTGGCGGGGCCGCGACGGCGATGCCGAGGGCGCCGTCTCGGCCATGCGATTGGAAGACATCCCCTTCGACGGGGCCCGGGCGTATGAGGACCTCAAACAACTCGTGGCCATCGGCCCCCGGCGGAGCGGATCGCCCGCCATGACGGCCCAACAGAATCTGCTGGCCGAGCACTTCCGAAAGCTCGGCGCGGCGGTCGAGTTCCAGCGGTTCACCGCTCCCGATCCGCGGGACGGCGCCGAAGTCCCCATGGCCAACATCATCGTCCACTGGCATCCCGACTCAAAGGAGCGGATCCTCCTCTGCGCGCATTACGACACCTTGCCGTTGCCCTATCGCGACCCGAAGAACCCCCGCGGCGTGTTCGTCGGGGCCAACGACAACGCCAGCGGCGTGGCCATCCTCATGGAGCTGGGCCGCGAGATGGCCAAGTGGCCGTCGGCCTACGGGATCGACTTCGCGTTGCTGGACGGCGAGGAGTTCATCTTCACCGAGCAGGACCATTTCTTCCGCGGATCGGAGTATTTCGCCCGGAGTTACGCCAAGTCCCCGGACTGCCATTACCGCTGGGGCGTGCTCCTGGACATGGTCGGCAGCGCCAACCTTCACATTGCCGAGGAGAACAACAGCTACCGCTGGGCGGACACGCGGCCGCTGGTCGACCAGATCTGGGCCACGGCCAGGCGGCTGGGCGTCCGCGAGTTCGTCCCAAAACGCGAGTACGAGTTCCGCGACGACCACCTTCCACTGCACGATATCGGCAAGATCCCGACCTGCGACATGATCGGCTGGCCCTACCTCCCCTGGCACACCGAGGGCGACACCGCCGACAAGTGTTCCGCCTTGAGCCTGGCGAAGGTCGGATGGGTGTTGGGCCAGTGGCTCAAGACGGTCCCCGGACCTCCAAAGGGCAAGGGGTAGGAAAAAAGGCGGAAGAAAGCCCCCGGACTGCGTCCGGGGGGTATTGCGAGCGCGGAAGGCGCGGCTTCGCAAAACTTGGCAACGGATCTGTTGGCGCAAGATGGATTATGTCTCCTCGGTTCTGATTTCCTTGCTCGGCAGCGGACTGATGGCGTGGCACCTGGCGGCCTGGCGCCGCCAGCGATCGCAAGACCTCGACGCCCGCGAACGCAACTACCGCCACCGCCAGTTCGTCCGCCGCATGCAGACCAGCGCCATGCTGGCCCTGTTGGGCGTGGCGATCCTGGCGGGCCAACTCCTGACCCCCTGGCTCCAGCAGCAACTGGTCTTCGTCTTGTTCTGGGGCGGCGTGCTGGTGGTCGTCCTCTGGCTCGTGCTCCTGGCACTGGCCGACATCGTCGCCACGCAGCACCACTTCAGTCGCCTGCGCACCGACAACGTGGTCGAGCGGGCCAAGCTCCAGGCCGAGGCCCGCCGCCTCCGGGCCAAGGCCAACCCCGGCAACGGCCAACCGCCCAAGGACTGAGAACCGCTCATGGATCCTTTTCACCAATGCCTGGCCTTCGGTCCCGTGGCCGTGTACCTGGTGCTCCTGGGAACGATCAACCTGGCGCGGCGGCCGCTGTTGGTCGCCGGCACGCGGGACGTCGCGGCCTTGGGCCTGGCCCTGTCCGGACTGGTCATCGTCGGCCCGTTGGCCCTTATCTTTCCCGAGATGTCGGCCCTGCACCTCGGGCCCGCCGGGTTCCGCTACCTTTGGATAGTGCTGGTGGCGCTCTACGGATTATGCCTGGTGCTGGTGCTCTTGGTCCAGCGGCCCCGGCTGGTGATCTACAACATTTCGGTCGATCAGCTTCGCCCCATCCTGGCCGAGCTGGTCCAGGGGCTCGACCCGGAGGCCCATTGGGCCGGCGACAGCCTGGCCCTGCCGGGCCTGGGCGTTCAGCTCCACCTGGACGCCACGGCCTGGATGCGGAACGTGGCCCTGGTATCGGCCGGGCCGAAGCAGGACGAGCGGGGCTGGACCCGGCTTGCCACGGCCCTGACGGCCGCCCTGCGGGACGTCAAGGTCCCCCGGAACCCGCGCGGCGTGACCCTGATGAGCATCGGCCTGTTCCTCTGCGTTATCCTCCCCTGGAACGTAGTCCGGGACCCCCAAACGGTCGCGCACACGCTGTACCAACTCTTGCAGTGGCCGTGAATAAACTGAGCTGACGAACCGGTCTCCCCTCTCCCTTCGGGAGAGGGGCGGGGGTGGGCCAGCGCGAGGACAGGATTGGTTCCTGATGCCTTTTTCCACCCAGGGGCGCCTACTGGATCGAGTCTTCCGTTGCGCTGGAATTCGTGGTATAGTGCGAATGAAAGGCCGCGATCCGCTGAAGCCGCCGCAATCTCTCGGGTGGGACCGTTGATCGTGGAGGAGAGAACATGTCGGTTCTTGCCAAGAAGCGCCGGAATCGCCAACGGAGAACCATCGCCAGCGCGGCGCTCGCTGAGATCGTGCGACGAATCGTCGAGGTCGCAACACCGCAGCAGATTGTATTGTTCGGATCGGCGGCCCGCGGAACGATGGAAGCCAATAGCGACGTCGACCTCTTGATTGTGAAAGGCGGCCGTTTCCATCGTGGTCGACTGACCGAAGCCATCTATCGCAGTCTACGGGGAACAGAGGCGGCGGTCGATGTGGTCGTAGTGACGCCCGAGGAACTCCGGCGATATCGCGATGATCCTTGCCTGGTCGTCGCGCCTGCGCTGAAAGAAGGCAAAGTCATCTATGGCTCGTAAACGCCTCGCGCCGAACGATCCGCGGGAGTGGCTCAACAGGGCGCGAAGCAATCTGGCCCGCGCCGAAAGGCCCCTGCCTGACGCCTATCTGGGGCCGGAAAAGGTGACATCCACCAAATTTGGCAAGGATAGGCAAGGTGGGGAAGAAAAGGTGACAGCCACCAAATATGGAGCACATGGCTGCTTGACGCCGTTGATATTATCCACATCACCCAGATTTGGTGGCTGTCACCTTTTGCTCTTCAATACTAGCTGCGTCCCCGTTTCGACGCCCGGCTTCTTCGCCTCCCCATGGCGCAACGCCAGCAGACCGGCCGCAACGGCGGCAAAAAGAGGTATGGTTCAGAATCGGCTTTCGGCAGGTAACACGTGGTAGGTCCGGCCTGCCGGGCCGGACCCGACGGTCTACAAGTCCCGCTCGGCGAGCGGGACCTACCGGCTGTTACCCGCGTTTGAACCATGCCCAAAAAGACAGCCCGAGGCGCGGGCTAGCGCAGGAGACAGGGAGACAGGGAGACAAGAAGACGGGGACGCCACAAGGCACTCCCTGTCTCCCCCTCTGCCTGTCTCCCCCCCCGTCCTCGCCCCCCTCACCCTAACCCTCT
>JBEKCP010000369.1:0-6353 GCA_050014815.1 Thermoguttaceae bacterium
CTTGGACGGGGAGCGGCTTCTCAAATTACCCGGGTTGCACGATCTCTGGCGGAGTCTGGACGGGCAGCGGCTTCTCAAACTCCGGTACGATCAGCGGTGGAGTCTGGGTCCAGAACGGCACCGTGATCGTCAACAGCGTTTCGGTGACAGGCGGCGGCGACAGCAACCCGGGATTCCCGATGGTTATATCAAGCGGCGGCTACACCTATGGCGACAACTCGGCGTCGAAGGTGCTCCGCAACGCCGCTGGGGCAGGGACCGCCTACGGCGATACCGACGATAGCAAGGTGTTGACGACCGCCATGGTTAGCGGGGCCGGGAGCATCGACCTCTCGCTCTACACGCTCATCTCGACGGTGGTCGTCGCCGCCGACGTTCGCCACGGAACGCCGCGGTACACAGACGGGAGTACGGGCCTGATGTACGGCGACACCGACGCCACCAAGGTCCTGACAACTGCCACGACCGCCGGGGCCGGGTCGATCAACCTGAGCCTTTATACGCTCTCCAGCACGATCAACTGGCCCACGCAGGCACAGGTGTTGCATACCGGAACGCCGTTCTACGGCATCACCGGCTCGCTGCTCGACGGCACCTATGTCCAGCCGGTCCAGGCCGACGTAAAGCGGCCGGCGGACGGCGGCACCGCCTACGGCCCATCCAGCGGCACCAGCGGCACACTGAACACTACGGCCATCGCGACGGCCGCCGCCGCCGCGCAGCTCGTCACCGACCAGAACGCCGTGACCAACCGGGCCGGGATCATCCTCAATCCAGCTTCCGTGGAGGCATTGGGGCTGGGCAGCTCCACCATCCTCGGCGTCTCCGGCACGTTCAACGGAATCAGCAGTAACATCGTCATGTGCGGATTGGGATTAGGACTCTAACCAGAGAAAGGCCAGAACCATGTCGGCTGTCCACACATTACTCGGCAATTCCGGGGTGCATCGCACCCTCAACGATCCGCCCACGGGGATCGTGGCGATCACGCCCAGCGACGCGACGCCGCTGGCGGAGCCGATCCGCGGGTTCATGGTCGCCGCCGCCGGCAACGTCGCCATCGTCATGCTGGACGACAGCAGAGGCACGTATCCCGGCTGCTCTCCCGGGGCCATGTATCCCGGCGCGATCAAGCAGGTCATGAGCACCGGAACGACGGCGACCGGCATCGTCGGATTCTACTAGGACCCCGCGCCTATGGCCCACGAACTCGCATTTCGGCACACCGCAAGCGGCGCAAGGCTTTACGCCACGATCCGCAATATCGCCAGGCAGTACTGGGGCGCCTCGGGCAATCCTGGGTTTCGCGCCCTGTCGGTCGGCGACTGGGCCGATTACGCCATTCCCTTGATCGAGACCCCCGGCGGCAGCTACTTCTACGTCGGCGACTGGCCCGCCGCCTTGACGGTGGCCGACTGGTACGTCAAGGAACTCTATGTCCAGGGCGGCGAAGCCCCGGCCATCTCAGATGCCCTGGTCGCCTGCTACGCCAGTTGGTGGAACGGCGTGTCGCTCGTGCCGTCCTCCAGCGCCGCGCCGGCCGGCAGCGTGGTCAAGACAATCCAGACGAACGATGTCAGCGGCTCCCCCGTGGCCGGCGTCTATGTCTGGACGACCTCCGACCAGGCTGGCCGCAGGATGGTCTCCCAGAAGATGGTACAGAGCGATGCGGGCGCCCTGGCAACGCTCGTCCTGCTGCCGGGCGTGCAATGGGTGCAGATGATGGCGCCGGGCTTCCAGTCTCCCGCTCCCCAGCAAATCACAGTTTGATCGGAACCTTGAACAGCGACTGACACGCGATATGGCAGATTTCACCTTCAACATCCTTGTCCCTTTCGTGGCGCCAGCTATCGGTCCCTACGCATCCCGCAGCGACCTGGAAAACATCTTCGGCATCCCCAATATCATCAAGTGGGCGATCCTCTCGGCCAACGATCCAGACAGCCCCGCCGGCCTGGCCGAGATTACCGCCCGGATCAACTGGGCCATCGGCGTGGCAACCGTGGACTTCGAGAACGCCATGCGGCAGGGTCGCTATACGCTGCCCATCACCGGGACCGGGGCGAGTGTGTGGGCTACCACCGTGGTGGCGACGTTGGCGGGGCTCTTGCTCTATCAGCACCTGAAACCGACGCAACGGGACCAGGACGGCCGGCCCATTCCTGACAGGTACGATGGCATCTTCACCTGGGCGGAGCAGCAGATGAACTTTGTCCGCTCCGGCAAGGTCCGGCTGGACGCGGCAGTCTTCGGCAAAGGCACCAACGCGCCCGAAACGACCCACGAGCGGGGGCGTGGCGCCTATGGGCCAGGCCAGGGCGGATATGGCACCGGGCCGTTCCCGCCGCCGGGTCCGTTTGTGGGGTAATTCGTGGAAACCATGATTGATAGAAAAGATGTGCGGAGATCCCGAAGTGAATGAATCGAAAGAACCAAGCAAAAAAGCTGGAGGATACAACCCGGCGGACGGCCGAGGCACTGGAAGCGGCCCGCATGAAACGCTGTGGGCTGACCCTGAAAGAGATCGGAGCTAAGCTCGGATGTTCTCTTCAAAAGGCTCATGTTTTGGTACACGAAGGCATCGATGCTTACCGGGAGCAGGCCAGAGAAGAAATCGCGGCGTGGGTTGAAGGCGCGGTCGCGGAACAGATTGAAGCCAAGCGGGAAGCATGGATTCAGTGGGAGCGATCAAAACAGGATGCTCAACGTAAGACGACCAAGAGGACGGCTGACGGCATCGAAAAGACGAAGACGACCGAGGGCCAATGCGGGGATCCGAGATACTTGGCGGAGATTCGCGGCTGCAACGAATTCATCGGCAAACTATTCGGGGTCATCAGAACGAGCATCAATGTCAACCAGCAGACGGGAATCAGGATGGAACAGCCCTCCGGCCAGGACGGACCGACGCCGTTCAAATTGCAAATGGCTTCGATGCTGGCCTCGATCTTGCCGCCTTCGGTGGTAGATGGGCATTTGTTGGCCAACGGAAACGGAAAAGCAGCTCCAGAACATGGTAGCGCAGAACCTGCTAACGAATGATTGCTTGCTGGCAGAGCCACGCCGGCAAGGCCCGACGCCCCGCTGGTGGCCGCTGCGCGGACATCGCGATCAGCAGGAAGTCATGATCGCTGCCCTGGCTTGTGGGAAACGATTTATCTTCCTGGATTCCGGCCGGCGAAGTGGAAAGACAGACCTCAGTAAACGCTTTTTGGCGTTTAAGATCGCGGACACCCACCCTGAAGCGCACCCGCGTCCGTGGCCGGATCCGCGCTTCTTTTATGGCATGCCGACGCGGGACCAAGCCAAGCGGGTGGCCTGGGTGGATTTTCTACGCCTCATTCCCGACGACTGGATCGCTGGAGGGAAATACGGCCACAACGTGAGTCATGGAGAACTCTGGATGCGCATGTGGTGGGGGGCCGAATTGTGGATCTTGGGCATGGATAACCCCGCCCGCTTTGAAGGACCGCCCTGGGATGGTGGGGTGCTGGATGAGATGTGCGACCAGCCCGAAGGTTGCTTCGACCTGCACGTTCGGCCTGGACTTGATACCGTGGAAAACGGCATCAATCGTCGCGGCTGGTGCTGGATGATCGGCAAGCCGAGCCGCAAGGGTCCGGGCGCCAGGTGGTTTCGCGAAAAGTGCGAGCAGGCCCGCAAGGGCGAGTACCCAGACGGCGCCGCGTTCACATGGTCGGCGGAGACTGTTCTTCCCCAGGAGACAATTCGTCAGCTTCAGCAGACCCTTTCCGCGAAGGACTACGCCGAACAGGTCAGGGCATCGTGGCAGAATGCTGGCGGCGGGATTTACCATGCCTTCAGCGAGGAAGAGGGTTGCGGCAATGTTCAGCCGTGCGAACGGCGGGACAACTTGCCGATTTGCGTAGGATCCGACTTCAACGTCGATCCGATGTGCTGGGTGCTGGCCCACCGGATCGGGGATCGGTTGGAAGTGTTCGACGAGCTGATCATCCGCGATTGCAACACGCCGCGGGCACTCAATGAGCTATGGGCGCGCTACGGACACCATCCCGGCGGCTGGCAGTTCTACGGCGACGCCAGCGGCCGAGCGCGGAAGACCTCGGCCACGCAGAGCGATTACGCCCACATTTGGAACGATGAGCGGTTCAAGAAGTCCAGGGGCGGACGGACGTTGCACTACCCCGGCGACAATCCTGGCTTGGAAGATCGGTTCTCGGCTACGAACGCGCGGCTATGCAATGCGGAAGGTTTGCGACGGCTGTTCATAGATCGCAAGTGCAGGCGACTGATCGAAGACCTGGAGACGCGGAGCTACAAGGCAGGCACCCGCGAGCCGGCGGACGGCAAGGATCAGGGGCACGCATCGGACGCGCTCGATTATATCGTTCACCGCATTTGGCCGATCCGTTTCAACATCGAGGGCACCAGCAAGCAGAGTGTCTACGTGGGGCAAACCCAGCAGCAGTTGACAGCGCCGGCGACGGGAGTAGCGTGGCAATGAACAAACCGAACAGCAGGTGGCGAAAATGAATGCGAAATTGAAAACACTGCCGATCAAAGTACAAGTACAGCGAATGTCTGCTGTTGTTGCAGCCATCCAGGACTTGCTGTCGGACATCATTTATCAAGCGAACACGATGGACGTCCTGAACAAGTTGGACAAGCTTCAATCGATTCCACGAGACATCGAGTCCCTCGCCGATCGAATTGAAGGTGTGGAGCTTTCATGTAATGAGCTTCGGAATTTGTATCGGCGACAAACGGAACTCCAGAAATCCGGATTGCCGCGCGAGGTGAGTCCACGGAATCTGCCGCAGCCAAAACGCAGGCTGGCGCCAATCAAGAAGACGACCAGCATGGCACCTAAAAAACGAAGGAAGAAACACGGCAAATGAGCAAGCGAACCCGAACCACCGAATCCGAACCCCTCCGAGTCGAATCCTTGGGCGGAATCGACATTGTTGACGTGCCGGGCGCGGCAATGGAAACGGCCATGGTCCTCGATCCGCCCGAATCCGGACCGCCCACGGCGGAGGAACTCGGGCAGGCCGACGATGACAATCGGGAAGCGGTGGCGGCCATCTCGGCGGCGGTCGCAACCCCGGGAGAGACAGTGGCGGCCCAGGTGAATCAGCCGGCTCCCGCGCCGCCCGCGGCCCCCGATTGTTCCACCATCGTCGCCAACCTCGACCGGCAATCCGCCCCGGCGTGGCCGGCATCTTCGCCGTTCAAGGTCGATTGGCCTTGGAGCGGCGAGCCCGATCCGGTCCCCGGCGACATCGTCGGCTGGAATTGGCAGCGGCGGGAGATCGCCGTCGTGACGGCCGTGCCGCCGGTAACAGAACCGTGGCCCTACACGCTCACCGTGGAGATCCGGCCCATGCCGGAGGAATGGCGGGGGGTGGTGAAGGTCTTCGACCTGAACAGCGGCCAGCGACTGGACGTCGAGTGGTACACGCGATGGAACCGGACATATTCACAGGTTGCCAAAGATGCCAACGGATGCGTCCTTACCGACGAATCCGGCGTTGAAGCAAAGCGAACTGCGGGCAGCGGCTGGCTGGCCGTGGTCCAGGAGAAAGCAGGCCAATGATCACCAAGCCCCTCGTCACCATCGAAACGACTGGCCCCACCTTGCTGGGGGCGAAGATCATCGGCCCCAACGGCGGCCAGATCGATTGTTCGCGGCTGACGTTCCACGGCGACGTTCACAAGTCGAATCACGTCACCATTGAGATCCCACTCGTCAGCCTGCGGACCCAGGCGGAGGCGGATTTCATCGTGACGCATATCGACGGCAAGCGGTATCGATTGGTCGAGGATGAGCCGCAGCGGACGCCGCAGCAGGCCGTGGAAGAAACGCAGGCGGGGTTTCGACAGAATATGCCGTAAGCGGCTGGCTGGCCGTGGTCAAGGAGAAAGCATGAAGAGCGAATGCCAAGTGCGACAGGATGAACGGCGGAAGATGATCTTCGAATTGGAGCACGCGGCCTGTGCGATCCAGGAATTACTGGCAGGCATTGTTACTCGAATCAAAGGACGGCCTCTCCCGCTCGGCGCGGATGTGTGGTCAATGGAAGAGGACATCGAGCGGCTGAGAAAAGATCGGGACGAATGGAAAGAGGCGGCCGAGAATGGTTTGGCAGCACTTCGGAATATCGGGAAAGAACGCATGCCGGGGCCCGATTGCTTGACGACCTGGACATGGGGAACGGCACTCGTCTGGCTGAAGAATCATCCGGAATGGTCTTTGAGTGGTGACCATAGGGCTGGGAGTGGCAATCAGGGATGGATATGTGAATCCAAGTTCTGCTATGCGGTTGGCGCCACACCCGAAGAGGCGGTGGAGATGGACGCCAGGCTATAGA
>JBEKCP010000370.1:0-6291 GCA_050014815.1 Thermoguttaceae bacterium
CGTGTGCCACTGCTTGCTCGCAAGCAGTGCATGCTATGACCCGCTGCAAACACACTGCTTGCAAGCAAGCAGTGGCACACTGCGGCGGAGGGGCTGGGGATTGGGGATTAGGAATTGGGGATGAGAGACCCGGTGCGACCGCTCAAGACCGGATCGCCCTCGGCGTAGAACTCCCAGGAGCTCATGGCGTGGCCCAGGCTGAGCCACTTCTTCAGATCCTGTTTCTTGAGTTTTCCCCGCTGCACGAGGTCAAAGTACGGCCGGATCTCCAATTCACGGTAGAGTCGGGCAAAACGCCGATAGAACTCCTCTCGCGGCAACCGGGTCGGCACCACGGCGTGCATGGCGTCGAAACAAGTGTAGTCGCGCGTCAGTAGCTGGTCGTACTTCTCGCGGTAGAGTTGGGTGCCCGGAAGCGGCGTGAGGATGGTACACTGCATGAAGGTGATCTCCGCCCGCTTCAGGTAATCGTACAAGGCATCGAAATCGTCGGCCGTCCAATCGGGATCGACCAGCAGCGCAGCCCAGATGTGAAGTCCGTTGGCCCTGAGGATTCGCATCGCTTCGGCGTTGGCGCGGGCCGTGTTCTTTTTGTTGACGGAGGCCAGCGCCCGGTCGGTCGCTCCTTCCAAGCCTATCAAGACGCCCTCCAGCCCGATTTCCACCCATTGCTCAATCAGCTCGGGGTGGCGGACGATCGAATCGGTGCGGCACTCCATGCCGTAGGTGTGCTGGATGCCCTCCGCCTTGATGCGCCGGGCGATCGCCGCCTCCCGGTGGTAATTCAGCATGAAGTTGTCGTCCAGGAAGGCGATGTGCCGCGTGTCGATGCCGCCCAATTCTTCCAGCACGCGATCTACGCTCATCTGCCGCGTCTGGCCGCGGTAGAACTCCCACACGCTGCAGAAGTTGCAGCGGTGAGGGCACCCGCGACCGGTGGCGACGGCGGTGTCGGGCTTGTTGAACGTCCAGAAGTATTCGGGGCGATATGCCGCGGTCAGGTCCCGCCTTGGCCGGGCCACGGCGTCCATGTTGAATGCGGGGACCGTCCAGCCATTGCGAACGAACCCGCCGTCGCCGTCCCTCCAGGCCAGGTTGGGCACATCTTTCAGGCCGTCCCCTTTCGACACGGCGGCGATCAAGTGCGGGAAGACGTGCTCCCCCTCCCCCAGGCATACCGCGTCCACGCAGGGCAGAAAGAAGTCCTCCGGCAACAGCGTCGCATGATGGCCTCCCACGGCCGTGAAGACCTCTCCATTCCAGCGCTTGGCAGTCGCCAGAACTTTTTGTGCCGCATAGACTTCCGTCGTCAGCGCGGTCACGCAGACCACGTCCGGAGCGAACCGGTCCAACACGCCCGCCAGATCGCTCTCCAGCCGCATGTCCAAGATGGCCACGTCGTGGTCGGGGACCATCGCGGCGAGGATCTCCAGGGCCAGCGGCTCCGGCATCGCAACCAACCGATACCCGACGCGTCCCCGGTTCACGTCCGGCTGGACCAGGAGAATACGCACGCGACACCTCTATGTTTGGGGGCCCTGCCGGGCCAAGTCCTCCGGAATGCCGCCTCCAGGTGCAGCCTCATAACACCTGGTCTGCGGGGGGCATTGTAGACTTATGGTTGCGGTCCGGCAATCGCATTTGCCCGAGAGGCGGGTTTCGCTGTATTTTGGGGTATCCGCGTCTCGTGTAGAATAAACGCCAGCGGGTGAGGACCGCGGCGAGGTGTCCACCCACGAGGGCCGCAAACGTCCGGGCCCCCCGGCGAACCGTCAATCAGCGGCCGTCAAGGCCGCAGCCGCTTGAAAGGCAATCGCCATGAATCGCAGAAGACTCTCTCTCGTGTTGGCGGCATGCGCCGTGTGGGCAGGCGGCTGCCTCGCTTGGGCTGACGAGAATCCCAAGGCCCCGCCGGTGGTCTACCTGGGAAGATCGTCCGTATTCACCCTTCCGGGCGGCAAGGAGGCAATTTGCGGTCGGATGTTGCGGGAGCTGGCGCGGGAGTCGTTTCTCGTGGCCGCCCGCGATCAGCTTGGATTGCGGACCCGCGACGTTTCGCTCGGCGACGAGATGCCCGGCGGAGGCGACAACGCCCCCTTTGAAGTGCTCACGGTCTCCAACGACCAATCCATCTTGGATGTCCGGCGGGGGTTTGAATCGCCGGGCAAGACGCTGCGGCACGAGATGCTTGGGTGGGCCCCGGCGCCGGCCGAGGAAATCTCAAAGGGCAAGTCCTTCACGCCGATCGACTACCGGGCATTTCTGGCGGAGATGGAGAAGCTCTCCCGCGGCGGGTTTGCTGACGCCATCAGGCAGGCCGGTTTCCATGGGAAGCCCAACTCGCTGAAGGATTCGGCCGACGTTCCCCAAGAGATCGAGAAGGCGCTGAAGAAGATGGACTTCATGTCGCAGTTCTCTGCGGTCCGTCAACTGCACGAGCTCATCCGCACCGACGGCGAGTCGCCGGAGCGGCTCGGGGCGCTTGTGCGAGGTTACGCCAACCTCGGGTTGCTCACGGAATTCCACTGGCATCCCGCGCACAAGGCATTCAAGGCCCGATCGCTCGTTTACGCCCAGCGGATGGCCTCCGCCGACAAGCAGCCGTGGCGGGCGGCCTGGCATCGCGCATACGCCTTCGCGCTGGCGGGGCTGCACCAGCTTGCGCTGGAGGATCTGGAAACCGCGGAGAAACAGTGGAAGGCGAAAGAGGACCGCGAGCGGCCCGGCTGGGTCGATTTGATCGACGCCTACTGCCGCTTCGCCCACGCGCGGCTCAAAGCGGCCGATGAGGAAGGGCCGGAACAGAACCTCGCCCAACTGCTGTGGTTTGACAGCATCCAGCATTCCTATTACAAGCCGGCGACCATCGAGGCGGCCGTACAGGTGCTCCAGAAGGTTCCGGACTGCTACCCCGTTCTGGACGGCCTGTGCCAGTTGGGTGGAACATTCAGCGGGCAGGAAACCACCGTCGCGCTGGTGATTTCAGGCAAGACCATTTATCCGCGGGCGCTGGCCATCGCCGGCCTGCCGCCCTCGGCGGTCAAGATTGTCGAGGCCGCCGGGGAGGATTCCGACGCGGACGGCGGGATGCCGGTCAAGGAGTTCGGGTTGCGGGGGAAGTTGATCCGCGCGCTCGTGGAGAGCGACCGGAGTGTCCCGGCGAAGACGGCCGGCGCCGCGCCGCCAGCCGAGGCCGCGGCCCTGGACCGCGGCGAGCCTTCCTGGGTCTGCCTGGGACACCTGATTAGCAACTTGTCGTTCGCGCAGGCTTGGCGACACGCGCGATACCTGCACAGCCATGTGGAGGAGCCGGCCGCCGACTTTGTCAAGGTGGCCGCGCCGCTGGTGGAAGTGCACCCCTATCGCCAGTACCTCGCCACCTTCATTAGAAATTCCGTCGCCCTGGGGGCTGCCTGGGAGAAGGTGTCGATTCCGGCGCCGGACGACCTGGGGTACCAGGAAGCCGCCATGTGGCTGCCCTATCGGTCGTGGCACTTGCCCACCGCGGCGGGAATCGAGCAGGTGGTCGACTGTCAAAAGGACGGCACGTGCCGCGAGTTCTACCTGCGGGGGGACAGCAAGGACGAGGATTGTGCGTGGTGGAGTGCGGCTCTATTGCGCGGAAGTCCTTTTTCGCCGGTTGGTCTGATCCTCGGCATCGAGTTCTGCGGCGACAAATACAAGTCGCGTTTCGGGGAGTGGGAGAAGGCGGCGGCTGACCATCCTGCGGTGGCCATGGCTTTCGCCCACCGGGCCATAGCCGCCGATCGTTGGGAGGAAGCGGAAAAATGGCTAAAGCTCGTGGCGGTGGCCGGCGGCGTCGAGGCATTCGAGCAACTGGCCAAGGCGTATGCATCGCACGGGCAGTGGCATCTTTGGGTAGCTACGCTGGAGTATTCCCTCACCCGCCCCCATCCTAATCTCTGGCGCGCGACGGCCAATACCAGCCTCGCCCGCTATTATATGCACTGCAAACAATGGGAGAAGGCAGTGCCCTACGCCCAGGAGGCGACTGATGCCGTTTCGGATTGGGGGATGCGGGTCCTGGCCGAGTGTCGCGAGCAGATGCACGATTGGACCGCCGCGGAGGATATCTACCGGGCCATGGCCGAGCGTTATTCAGGCTCGGCGCCGGAATGGTACGATTTCTGCCGCCGCACCGGCCACGGTGATATCGCCTCTGCCCGCAGGGCCTTCGCAGCGGTGGTTGGCCCCAGGAGGGTCCTGTGCAACGGGAACGCCGCGGCCTATTACCTGTTGGAGAAGGAGCCGGTCAAAGCAAAATCCGTCCTGCGGCACCAGTCCCGCGACGGAAATCCGGTGTATGACCTGCACCTGGCCCTCTTTGCCGATCAGGCGCACGACAACGCCACCCGCGACACAATCCTCGCTCGCGTCAAGCAGAATGCCGCGCAGTACCGGTGGACGGGGAGCCGGCGGAGCTATGCGAGTCTCGGCGCGCTGGCCGGACTCATCGCCGACGATCTGGCCAAAGGGGGAAAGGGCGAAATCGACCTGGCTGCCGCCGAGCGGCTCAGTCCCCCGGAGCCCTTCGAGGACGACGATGTTCGCCCCATACCGGAGAGCAAGCCGGCAGTCGCCTTCGCCTACCTGTTGGGCCGCTATCTCGACCAGCACGGCAAGCCCGAGCTGGCCCAGCGCTGCTGGAAGCGTTGCCTGGCCGAGACGGATTTCGTTTCCGATTTCAATCGCACGCTGGCGGCGGCCGAGTTGCTCTCCCGGGGTATCCAGGTTGAATCCGAAAAGTCGCGCCCGCACGAAGCCGAGGGACAACCGAAGTCCCCGCCATGAGGACTTATCCTCTGCTCCCTTTTGCCCCCCTCGTCCGTTACGGCTATTCGGGTGCGATCGGTTGAATGACGATCCGGCTTTCATCCTGCGACCGGTCGTCCTTGACGGCCGTGAGAATGTGGGTCAACCGGCCGCCCTCGACGAACATCTGCGGGCGCTCGCGCCGATAGACCTTCGTCTTGCTGCCGTCGTCCCAGGCAATATCGACGGTATAGGCGGCCGGCGGATTGGAAAGCTGCCAGTGCACCCCGTCGTCCGAATAGAAATGGATGCCACAACCGAAGCCGGCCAGCGGCCGCTCCGTGTTGTTGTCTTCGACCAGCATTTCGTACCGACCGTTGACGTACGCGATGTCGGGATCTTCGTACCGGTTCCAGTCGGGCTTCTGAGGCAGGTTCCGCCACACATCGCGGTTCTCGACCGTCCAAGGCCCGGCCAACGACCGTGCCGACGCGATGCAGATGAGCATCTCAGGCGCTTGCCGATAGCCCAACAAGAGGGTGCCGTCGGGACGCACGCAGGGCGCCGGATTGGTCGCGTCGCACACGGGGCATCTCTTGCTCTGCACGAGGTTCGGCAGCGGTTTGTCGATCCGCCGCCACGGCCCCGTAATCTCGTCGGCCGTCGCAAAGCCGATCGCTCGCTCGCCTGTCTTGCCGTTCAGATTCGAACCGATGTAGAACAGGGCATATTGCCGGCCGAGGCGAACGATCTTCGGATTGTGGGCCATGCGGCCGTCCCAGAATCCTCCCTCCCGCGGCCCGATGACCTGTTCGACGAAACGGTATGGCCCTTCCGGCCGGTCGGCAACTGCCCGTACGATTTCGGACTGCGTTCGATAACCGTCAGGAAAGGTGGATGCCTTGGGCCAGCGCGACGCGAACAGGTGGTACGTGTCGCCGACCTTGATCAGCGAAGGGCACCAGACGTAATAGCCCTTCATGGAGAACCCGCCGTCTTTCGGCACGGGCAGCAAGCGTTGCGAGAGCAGTTTCCTGGCCTGCGCGGGCGATCCGGCAGGGCGGGGTGAAGCGTCGGGCTGCCCATCGCCCCGCGCGTGCGGGACGCCGACCGGCAGACCCAAGGCCGCGGCGGCTATGATCGCACGGATTGGCAAACGCATGGCTTGACCTCTTGTTGGAGGGGATAAGTCCAAGGACGGGAAAAAGGGGGCACTGATTTCCGTGCATTTCATACTTATCGCCGCCGTTGTCTCCATCTACCTTGCCAATATCAGTGTCCCCTTTTCCTGTCCGACATGATGAGATCTTTCCTGAGATTGTACAAGCTCATTCAGTTCCGCGATTTCAGCCACGCCTTGGTTCGCGGCGACAGACCGGGCGAGGGCGCCGCCGGATCCTGGTCCTCGCCGGCGATGTCCGCCTTTTCCCATTTCATCGACGCCGAGGTAATCACGCGCGTGATCATCGTCCATAGAATCACCCGCCGGCCGTTCAATCCCCACTCCTGCTGTTCCTG